>CAJXRL010000004.1 GCA_913059105.1 uncultured Flavobacteriales bacterium | reverse complement strand
TACACAGAGTAGATCGTCGGCAGCGTCAGATGTGTATAAGAGACAGCTCCAATAACAGGTCAATTCGGTTGGGTTTTGACCAGTTCTTGATTGTTCTTCTTCGTTTAAGAATTTCGATTTTATTCGTTGAATTTTTTCAGTAATAAATTGCACATCTACACCAGTTTTATGTTTTTTGTCAATTGATATTGCCACTCTTTCATTTGAATGCGATATGCTTAAAAAGAAATTAGAATTTTTGAAGCTTGGTTTTCGATGTTGGTCATAGACAATGTCCTCATTTAAAGACATTGTTTTGCATATAATCTCTCGAATGAACATCCATTCTGCTTTTCGCTTGTCATTTGTTATAAAGTTTAAATAACTCATGTCAATGTCATTTCTAGTCAGAAAGTGAAACATTTGTTCCATTCTACCATATTTAACCGCAGCAGTATGAATGGAATTTGAGGAAGTTATTTGGAAGCTTTCGAACATATATTGTATCTAACTGTTTAAACGAAAATAGCATTATTTATTTTGGTAAATTTGCCATCCGAAAAGTAAAAAAATAAAAAGCATGAGTACAAGTGTAGAAAATTTACCTTACAAAGTTAAGGACATCTCTTTAGCAGAATGGGGAAGAAAAGAAATTGAATTAGCCGAAGCTGAAATGCCAGGTTTAATGTCACTAAGAGAAGAATACAAAGACGAGCAGCCATTAAAAGGCGCAAGAATTGCAGGTTGTTTGCATATGACAATTCAAACTGCAGTTTTGATTGAAACATTAACGGCATTGGGTGCTGAAGTTACATGGTCATCTTGTAATATATTTTCTACCCAAGATCAGGCTGCAGCTGCAATTGCTGCAACTGGAGTTCCTGTTTTTGCATGGAAAGGCTTATCTGATGAAGATTTTGACTGGTGTATTGACCAAACGATTAAAGGATTTAAAGATGGGAAACCGTTAAATTTAATATTAGATGATGGTGGAGATTTAACAAATATGGTATTTGATAAATACCCAGAATTAACAGATGGAATTAAAGGATTATCAGAAGAAACGACTACTGGAGTTCATAGATTGTACGAAAGAATGAAAAACGGAACATTGGTTATGCCGGCTATTAACGTAAATGATTCTGTAACTAAATCTAAATTTGACAACAAATACGGATGTAAAGAATCTTTAGTTGATGCGATTAGAAGGGCTACCGATACAATGATGGCTGGGAAAGTTGCTGTTGTTGCAGGATATGGTGATGTTGGTAAAGGTTCAGCAGCTTCTTTGCAAGGAGCAGGAGCAAGAGTAATTGTAACGGAAATCGATCCTATTTGTGCTTTGCAAGCTGCCATGGACGGGTTTGAAGTTAAAAAAATGGAAAACTGCATCGAAAGAGCTAATATCGTAGTAACTACGACTGGCAACTTCGATATCATTAGAGGTGAGCATTTTGAATTAATGAAAGACAAGACTATCGTTTGTAACATTGGGCACTTTGATAACGAAATTGACGTTAAATATTTAGAGGATAATGCTGAAAAAATTAATATTAAACCTCAGGTTGACATATTTAAATTAAACAGTAACGGGAATGAAATTATTTTATTAGCAGAAGGACGTTTAGTAAACTTAGGTTGTGCTACAGGACATCCTTCATTTGTAATGTCAAATTCATTTACCAATCAAACTTTAGCTCAAATTGAGTTATGGAAAGATTCAGATAAATATGATAATGAAGTATACATGTTACCAAAACATTTGGATGAAAAAGTAGCTTTTTTACACTTAGCTAAAATTGGTGTTGAATTAGAAGTTCTTTCACAAGAGCAAGCTGAATACATTGATGTTCCTGTTGAAGGACCATATAAAGTTGAGCACTATAGATATTAATAAAATAGATATCAATCTAATTAAAAGGCTATCGCAGAAATGTGATGGCCTTTTTTAGTTTGTAACGGTTAGGATAGGGTCGTTAAAGAATGCAGAATACTGTTTTAACCCCAGATTAGCAGGTGGTTTAGAAACATCTCCGGTGCTCAGTAAAAAACTGGACCCACAGCAGTTGTCAGTTCCTGTAAAGCGATTGGGATCTGCCGAAACCAAGCCGCATGTATTAGAAGGTTGAAATGTACAGTGTCTATCATAGGCTTTTATTTCAGTTGACGAAGACCGATAAAGAATGATCCCTCTCGACCCTCCAAATACTTCCACAGAGCCACCTACGGTTTGAAGTTCAATGTATTGAGGTAAGTTGATGTTGTATTGAAAATTTACTTCAACCAATGGAATGTTGGAGTTTTCATCCGAATTGCAAGCTGGAAATAATATAAGAGTAGCGAAGACGACATAAAGAAGTTGTTTCTTTAACACAAGTATGGCTATTTTCGTCATTCTAATTTTTCAATTGCTGAATACAATATTAAGTTCAAAAGAAACGAAAAATGAAAAAAAATATTTTACGAGGCGTCATTTTGTTTTTTCTGTGTGTCATAGCTATGAACTCACAAGCACAGTCTCAGCGAAAAGTTCAAAAAACAGTTAATAGACGAACTGAGCAATTAGAGAAGGATAAAGAGGCAAAGAAAAAGGAAGCTAAAAGACTAGATGAGGAAAAGAGGAAAGCACATTTTGAAATGCAAACAAAAGCGGTTCAAAAGAGAATGAAAAAAACTAAGAAAAAATCTAAACGAAACAACGATAATAAAAAAGAATTCTTTGTAAAAAGATGGTTTAAAAGATGATAAATTATTGAATAACAAATATTTAAAGGTGGCGTTAAGTCGCTGTTAAAATATGTTATTCTTTTCATTAAATGTATATCTTTACGCCCCTGTAGTTTTTTACAACGAAACGATAACATAAAATTTCTATTATGCTAAGAAAATTACTTTTCACGCTTGCGATAGCGTTGGGATTTGCGACAGTAGCAAATGCCCAAGTAGGACAAGGAACCATTAAAGGTACTGTAACTGAAAAAGCCAATGGTGAGCCTGTTCCATTTGCCAACGTTGTTCTTTTAAGGGGAACGGAGCAAGTTATGGTAACAACAACCGACTTTGACGGTGTGTATACCTTAAAGCCAATTCCTCCTGGGTCTTATGATGTTAAATTCTCTTATGTGGGTTTCTCTCCAAGTAGAAAAGCAGGGGTAGTAGTTAGTTCTGGTAAATTAAAGAAAATAGATGCTGAGCTTTCAAAAGGTGTAGATATTGAAGAGGTTGAAATATGGGCTAAGCCTATTATTGAACTCGATCAAACTGAAATTGCTCAAACTGTAAGTAGGACTGAAATTACTCAGATGGCTGTTCGTAGTATTGCGGATATTACAAAAGCTGCTGGTAACGGTATAACTGCAAGAGATAATGGTTCGGGTGCTAATAATGTTAGAGGCCAACGTTCTGGTAGTTCTGTAACATTTATTGATGGGGTAAAGGTTATTGGATCAACAAGTTTGCCAAAATCAGCAATTGAAGAGGTTTCTGTAAAAACTGGTGGATTATCTGCACAATACGGTGATGTTACAGGTGCTGTAACTACGGTAACAACTAGAGGTGCATTTACAGAGTATTTTGGGAGTGCAGAGGTATTGTCATCAGGGTTTAAAACTGGAGAAACAACTTCATTTGGACTTGACAAATGGGGATACAATCTTTTCGGTTTTGCGCTTGGAGGACCGTTCATTACAAAAAAGGATAAAGATGGAGAGGTAACTTCTCCTTTCGGGTTCTTGCTAACCGGTGAGATTAGACATGCTTTAAGCGGGCAGAGCGTTACGTCTATGTATAAGCCAAAAGATGATGTTGAATCTCTTATTAGAAGTAACCCTTTAATATTTCAGGAAGGAAATAACGGAGTTATTCAACGGGCTCAGTTCTTAACAAAAGACGATTTCGAAGAAATTGACTTTAGATTAAATGATGATGATTTGAGTTTTGCCGTTAATGGCAAGTTCGATGTTAAATTAACGCCTTTGAGCTCTATTTCTTTTGGTGGTACTGTTAATTACTCTAAGTCTAACAATTACAATAGATCATTTTCTATATACAATTATGAGAATAATACCCAATCATTAAGTACAAATTTCAGGTTCTTTGGTCGATATGTTCAGCGCTTTGAGAATGCAAAAGAAGATGCAAATACAAAAGAAGAAGACAAGTCATTAATTAAAAATGCCTTTTTCTCCATTCAAGCTGATTTCTCAAGATCAAATGGATTAACTGCAGATAGAAACCACGGGAGTGACTTCTTCAAATACGGTTATTTAGGGAAGTTTGTAGCAAATACGCAATTGTCATATTCAGATAATAATTTTCAGCCTGTAACTTTAGCTGATGGGAATGAGTATAGAGGAAATTTCTTAACTGCATTTGATAGTCCTATATCTTATGATTATACTGCCTCAAATGTTAATCCTACACTATCTAATTACACTAGTAATTATTATGACTTTTTCCAGCAAGGAGATTCTAGATATTCTACCGCTGTTGACGTTGAAGGTGGTGGAGGAATAATTAATGGAGGAACTGTTAATGGCGCCGTATACAACATGTGGTCTTCAGCAGGGTCAGTTAGTAACGGTTACAGTAAGTCTCAAAACGATCAAATTCGATTAAGCGGTAGAGGTTCTGCTGATATTGGTGACCATGCGATTGTTTTAGGGTTTGAATACGAGCAAAGAATTCAACGATTTTATTCTATGAACCCAAGAGATTTGTGGGATTTAGGTAGGCTTTCTGTAAATAGTCACATTCTACAAATTGACTCTAATAATTATTCTATTGATTATACAGCTCCTAGTCCAATTGATCCTACGGTAACTTTTGAAAGAAGATATGATGGGGAAAACAGATCTTACTTTGCTTATAACATGAGAAATGCTTTGGGCTTAGATCCTGCAGGAATTGATTTTATCGATTTTGATTCGTATGATATTGATTTGTATAATATGACCTATTTTTCGGCTGACCAATTGATCAATCCAGCAAATAGTATTAACTTGTTGTATAGAGGTTACGATTATAAAGGTAAGAAGTTGAATTCTTCACCTTCACTTGACGATTTTTTCAATGAAGAAAATGAATTAGGTTTTAAGACAAGACCTGTGCCTGCTTATCAACCAGTTTATATTGGAGGCTATATAGAAGATAAATTTGCGTTTGATGATTTAATTTTTAGAATTGGGTTGCGTTTAGATAGATTTGATGCAAATCAACCTGTATTAAAAGATCCGTATTCTCTATTTCCTACAAGAGACGTAGCATATGCTAAGTCGCAAGGTCTAGGAGAGACTCCTAGTAACATTCAGGATAACTTCATTGTATATGTGAATGATATTGATAATCCTTCTTCTAACGGAATCGTAGGGTATAGAAATCCAAAAACAGATGAATTCTTTAATGCCGAAGGTGTACTTTTAAACGACCCTTCAGTTTTACAAGCAGGATCAAGTATTGCTCCATGGTTAATTGACCCATCTAGCACTTCAACTTCAGCAGATTTAAGTACAGAGTCTTTTGAAGATTACGAACCTCAGTACACATTAATGCCAAGAATTTCATTTTCATTCCCAATTTCTGATGAAGCAACTTTCTTTGCTAATTATGATATCCTAACAAGACGTCCTTCAGGAGAGAATGGATTAGAGCCATTAGATTTGATTTACATTACGAATCACAATAGAATTATTAATAACCCAAATTTGAAGCCAACCAAAACAATTTCATACGAAATTGGATTTAAGCAGAAAGTTGGAAGTAGTTCGGCATTAACATTGTCTTCGTTCTACAGAGAGCAAAGAGATGAAATTCAAGTAAGGAAATTAGTGGGAGCATTTCCTGAAGATTATTTGACATACGATAACTTAGATTTTGGTACAGTAAAAGGATTTACTATCAACTATGAGATGAGAAGAACTAATAATTTGTCTTTAAGAGTGAATTATACAATTCAGTTTGCTGAGGGAACAGGATCAGGTTCTACCACAGCTTTAGGTTTGGTGAATACTGATCAACCTAACTTAAGAACAATCTTCCCGTACACTTATGACCAACGTCATCAAATTGTATCTACTTTAGATTATAGATATGGAAGCGGTAGTAATTATAACGGACCAAGAGTAGGTAATAAAAACATTTTACAGAACACAGGATTGAACGTTATTTTTATAGCCGGGTCAGGAACACCATATACTCAGCGTTCGTTGGCAGGTAGTAATGAGCTTTTCAGTGGCTCTGCAACGAGACAACCTGTTGAAGGAGATATTAACGGGTCAAGATTGCCTTGGACTGTTAGAATTGATGCTCGATTAGATAAATCTTTTAGTATTAATTGGGGCGCTAAAAACGAAGAAAATAAGGAGGCTTGGAAACAAGGTAAAAAGCAATCTAATTTGAATCTTTATTTACAAGTTCTGAATGTGTTAAATGCACAAAATATTCAACGTGTGTATGCATTTACAGGAAATGCTGATGATGATGGATATTTAAATGCTGCGCAGTTTCAGAATGAAATTAGACAGCAGGTAAATGAGCAATCGTTCAGAGACCAATATGGGTTGAGATTACAGAATCCATTTAATTATGAATTACCTAGAAGAATTAGGTTAGGAGCTCAATTAAGTTTCTAAGGGTTTAAAAGAGATAGATTATGAGAAAGTTAAAAATTTCGATATTGATGGGTCTTTTGGCACCGGTAATCGCTTTTGGAGCGGGTGGTGAAAAAGACAAGAATAAGCAAAGACAACAAATTAATACAGCTGCAGGTTGTGCGCCAGCAAGTAAGTTAGTTTATCTTGAATTTAACAACGTTCGTACTCGAGTAGAGGCAGGTGGTATTTGGTGGCAAGATAGAGCCAATGGTCAAGCTGATTATGAAGTGCCAAAAGGGTCTAATAGCTTTGCAATTTATGCTGGTGGTCTTTGGTTGGCTGGAACAGATATTAATGGTCAATTAAAAGCTGCTGTTAGTAAGTTTGGATCAGGTGTAGATTATTATACTGGACCTTTAGATGTTCTTGGAACAGCTGAGATTGACGATGTTACTTGTGACGAATATGATAGATTTTTTGAATTAACTCGAGCTGAAGTTGCACTTTTTAATGCTTATAATCAATCAGTTTTAAAAGGGACCGCACTGGAAGATTACCCTGATTATCAGATTCCAACAGCAATTCTAGAATGGCCGGGAAATGGTGATGTTACAAAAGGGCAAGATTTCAGATTAGCACCTTATATGAACGTTGCAGGAGATGAATCTTATGAGCCAGAATTAGGAGACTACCCTTTTTATGATTTATCAGGAGAGATTGATTGTAGAGAAAATAGAGATGACCGCTCAGTTAGTGGAAGACGTCCGTTGTTTGGTGATAAAACGTACTGGTGGATATTTAATGATAAGGGAAATTTACACACAGAGTCTAACGCTCCTTCTATTGGAATGGAAATTCATGGCCAAGCGTTTGCTTTTGCAACAAATGACGAGATCAATAATATGACCTTTTACAACTTTGAGTTGATTAACCGATCAACTTTTACATTGACAAATACATTTTTTGCAAGTTATGTTGATCCAGATGTTGGAGCAGCAAGTGATGATTATGTTGGATGTGATGTACAGAGAGGATTAGGATATTGCTTTAACGGAGTAGAATTTGATCCAGGTCAAGGTGGACAGGCAGGTTACGGAGCAAATCCTCCTGCTATTGGAATTGATTTCTTTGAAGGACCTTATCAAGATGCGGATGGTTTGAATAATGCAGTAGGCATTGGACCTGATGAAGCCCTTAATGGTTTGGGATATTTTGACCCCACTGACAGAGAACCAGACTTAGTTCCAGACAACGAAAGATTTGGAATGAGACGATTTGTTTTTTATAACAATAGTACTGGACCAAATGGAGATCCTGATTTGGCTGTGCACTATTATAATTACATGAGGGGTGTTTGGAAAAATGGAAGAGTAATGAGACACGGGGGTAATGGTTTTAACACTCCAGGAGTTGAACCTATTCCAACTGCTTTTATGTTTCCAGGTACAAGTGATCCTTTACATTGGGGGACAACGGATGAATTTGGTTTTACAACCGTTCCAACGAATTTAAATTGGACAGAAGATAATCCAGGAGGAGGAGAGCCTCAAAATGCCGATGGCGATAGAAGATTTTTACAATCGGCAGGTCCTTTTACATTGAGACCTGGAAACGTTAATGATATTACAGTAGGGGTAGTTTTTGCACAAGCGCAAAGTGGTGGAAGAACTGCTTCTGTAGATGACTTACTGGTAGCTGATGATAAAGCTCAAGCTTTATTTGATAACTGCTTTCAAGTATTGAATGGTCCAGATGCTCCTGAGGTGACGGTTCAAGAATTGGATGGAGAATTAATTTTTTACCTTTCTAACCCAAACACTTCGAATAATGTTGGCGAAAATTATGAAGAGAAGGATCCTAACATTGTTACTCCAGATTATTTAGCCGATGCTGTTCCTCCTATATTCTATGATGATAAGTATAGATTCCAGGGATATCAAGTGTATCAAACTGCGGGCCCAGGTATCTCAATAAATGATATTGAAGATCCAAGCAAGGCTAGATTGGTTTTTCAATGTGATGTTAAGGATGATGTTACAAGTCTTACAAATTTTACATTTGATAAGTCGCTTAGTGCAAATCTTCCAGTTCGAAAGGTTGTGGCTGCAAATGAAGGAATTCAAAGAAGCTTTGCTCTAAGTCAAGATGCTTTTGCAGATGATGATGCGGCATTGGTGAATTACAAAACATATTACTACATTGCTGTTGCATACGGGTACAATGAGTTTAAGCCTTACTTGCAAGGGACGGCTCCTGATAGTGCGAACCCTTTTAAACCGGCGTTTGATGGGCAAACTACCACCTACTTAAGAAGTAGAAAGGCCGCAACTGGTGGAGAGGTTGCAGCATTTACTGCAATTCCTGCACCACCAAAATTTGAAGAAGGTGGAACCGTGGTAAATTCTAGCTTCGGAGATGGAATAGGAATTACGAGATTACAAGGTAAGGGGAATGGCGGTAATGCTTTGACAATTACCCAAGAATCGCTTGAATCAATATTGCTAAACAAAGCATGGGAATCTTCGGATGAAACGGTTAATGAAATAACTTATGTTACTGGCGAAGGCCCGTTTAGTATAAGTGTTATTGACCCATTAAATATAGTGGACGGAACTTATTACGTGCAATTCATTGATAGTTTGGATAATCAAACTGTAGGGGACAATACTTTTTGGAGAATTTGGAGAGAAGGTGGAGCTGATACAGTTTATTCTGACAAATCAATTGGATTTTTGAATCAGCAACTATTGTTAAATCCTAATTGGGGGATTTCTATCACAATGAAAGATGGTGTTCAACCAGGGTCGTTGGATGCTGAAACTTCTAATGGGTTTATTTCTGCTTCTATTCAATTCGGCGACGTTGAGCGTCCATGGCTAAGTGGTATACCTGATAATGATTTGGAAAGTGCCTTTAACTGGATTGTAGCAGGAACGGGATCTCAATCTCCGTCAGGTGTCTTTTTTGATGCTTTTATTGGCGGAACTACAACATATGCAGATCCAGATCAAGATTTTGAAGATATATTAAATGGTACCATAGCACCTTATGGTCTAGCTAGACATAGTTTAGGTATTGGCGGTAATCCAATTGCCGTAAATGCCCCAGCAAGAGGAGCAGCAGAAGTAGAAGGTTCTCCATTAAATAGATTAATGTCTATTCAACTGATTATTACAAATGATAAATCAAAATGGACAAGATGTCCAGTTATTGAAACTAAGGATGATGGTTTGAGTGTTGGGGGAGTGGTTGTTCATGCTAAAAATCAAGTTAAGGTAACTAAACTTTCAGTTGATAAGGATGGAAATCCAGTTGATACAACTGGACTGCGATTAGATACGATGACGACACTGGAAGTTGATTCTTTCTTTATTAAGAGAGGTGATACTTTAGAAGGTGATGCTGCTTTTGTAAATGCATATGGAATGGGATGGTTCCCGGGTTATGTTATTAACAAAGAGACGGGAGAACGTTTAAACATGGCATTTGGGGAAGATTCTAAGTATAGTTTCAATAATGGAGATGATATGTTATGGAATCCAACTTCTACTGTAAGAGAAGGTATTGATCCAGCATTTATCAATCAAATATGGGGTGGTAAACACTATATCTACATTTTCAGAGAAACTGAGGATGATGAGGAGCCTGCTACTTACAATCGATTTGATGCAAGAATGCCAATCTATGACAATGGGACTCAAGCGAGAAGGTTACTTAGCCTTCAAGGAGGGGGAATCAACGGCCTATTAACTCGACTCGGGTGGCAAAGTTGTGCATGGGTATCATTGCCATTGCTTCAATTTGGAGAAACATTAATGTCTAGTGACGTTCAGATTGATGTTAACGTGAGTAAACCTTTTGATACAAAACAAACGGCAATAAGTACAGGAGATGTTGAGTTGGATACTGTACTGGAAAATAAAGGAGTTCCAGTCTATAAATTTAATACAAGAGGCAAAGGAACGTTAAAAGGCCAAACTGCTTTACTTAAAAGTGTGCTAGATGAAGTGAACGTTGTTCCAAACCCATATTATTCTCAAAGTGGGTATGAGTTTGATCAGTTGGACAATACGGTTAAATTTACAAACCTACCTGAGAATTGTACAATTACAATTTATAACACAAATGGAACTTTAATAAGAAGATATTTTAAGGCAAGCCCTGATAAATATTTAGATTGGAATTTGACTAATCAAGTTGGTGTTCCAATTGCAAGTGGAGTGTATATTATTCATATAGATGTACCTAATGTAGGTGAACGTATATTGAAATGGTTTGGTACGATTCGACCTGCTGATTTCAACAATTTCTAAAAAATGACTATGAAAAAGATAACTTATACAATGGCATTGGCATTGGCATTAATTTCATTCGATGCCTTTTCCGGAAATGAAGATAGAGCTGGAGAGGCTGGAGCTTCGGAGTTGTTAATAAATCCATGGGCAAGAAGCTCTGGATGGGGAGGAGCAAATACCGCAGGTGCACGAGGATTGGAAGCGATGAATTTAAATATTGCAGGCTTGGCTTTTACCAAAAATACGGAGATTATTTTCTCTAACACTCGTTGGTTGAGCGGAACTGATATTAATATTTTGAGTTTCGGATTTGCTAAGAAATTAGGGGAAGCTGGAGTTATGGGATTAACTGTAACTAGAATGAGTTTCGGGGAGATTGAGATAACAACTGCTGATTTACCAGATGGGGGGATTGGAAATTATCAACCAAACTACTTGAATATTGGCTTAGCTTATTCGAAACAGTTTTCTAATAGTATTAGTGGTGGTTTAGTGGTTCGTATTGTTACAGAATCAACTGCAGATGTTAATGCAAGTGGAGTTTCGATTGATGCAGGAGTTGCATACAAAACAGCTACATATGACGCATTTAAGTTCGGAATTACATTGAGAAACGTAGGCCCAACTACAAAGTATTCGGGTAATGGTCTAGCGATTCAAGCAGATAAGCAAAATACCGACCAGACACTTACGTTTGAAAGAAGATCAAATGATTTTGAGTTACCATCATTGGTGAACATTGGAGCATCATATGATTTCTTTTTGACAGAAGTTGAAGAAAAAGAAGATGGAACTTTTATTGCTGAACACAGAGTAACTGCAAGTGGAACATTCACTTCAAATTCATTTACGAAAGATCAAATACGAGTTGGTGGCGAATATGCTTTCCAAAACAAATTCATGGTTAGAGCGGGATATGTATTTGAAAGTGATGCAGCAGACGAAGATGATGCAAGAACTACTTCAATAGGACCAACAATGGGTGCTACTTTGGAAGTTCCAACAAACAAGACGGGGTCTACAATTGGATTAGATTATTCGTACCGTTTTACTAGAGCTTTTGACGGAACGCATGCAATCGGTTTGAAGTTGACATTCTAAATTTTAAAAAAATCTTACATTTGATAAAGAGGATCTCGAAAGGGGTTCTCTTTTTGAGTTATATATATTTAGTACATACAAAATGAGTCAAATTAGTTATTTCACAGAAGAGGGTTTAAAAAAAGTGATTGATGAACTGAATCACTTGAAGAAAGTAGAGCGTCCGTCAATTTCTGCTCAAATCGGAGAGGCGCGCGATAAAGGTGATTTGTCTGAGAATGCAGAATATGACGCTGCCAAAGAAGCCCAAGGATTGTTAGAGTTGAAGATTAGCAAGCTACAAACATTAGTAGCCAATTCGAGAGTTGTTGACGAAACTGAATTAGACACTACTAAAGTTTTGATACTTTCTAAGGTAAAGATTAAGAATCTAGCCAATGGTGCAGAAATGGAATATACAATCGTCTCTGAAAAAGAGGCAAATATGGCTGAAAAGAGAATTTCAGTTGAATCGCCTATTGCGAAAAGTCTTTTAGGAAAGAAAGTTGGAGAGTCAACGGAGGTACAAGTACCATCGGGTATGATGAAGTTTGAGGTAGTAAAAATCAGCAGATAATGTCAACAGTGTTTACAAAGATTTTAAGTGGGGATGTTCCATGTTTTAAAATAGCGGAGAATGATCGTTTTTTGGCTTTTTTAGACATTCAGCCTCTAGCTTTGGGGCATACCTTGGTTATTCCTAAAATTGAAACAGATTATATTTTTGACATGGAAAGCGAGGAGTACGCTGAAATGTGGAAATTCGCCCAAACAGTAGCTAAAAAAGTAAAAGTGAAAATAGACTGTAAGCGAATTGGTGTTGCAGTAATAGGGTTAGAAGTAGCTCATGCACACATTCATTTAGTACCGATAAGTAATGTTCACGATATCAACTTTGCTGCGCCTAAATTAGATGTTTCTATGGAAAAGTTAGCAGAAATAGCAGCTGAGATTAACTCTTAAGCTTTGCGATCTGGGTTGTTTTTCAGAAAAGAGCCCCAACCCGAATAAGATTTTTGATCGCTCACTATTGCATTTCCTTGAAAGTGGTGACACACTGCAACCGCTAATGCGTCGGTAGCATCTAAATATTTTGGATCTTCCTTGTATTTTAAGATAGATTTTACCATCGCTGCAACTTGCTCTTTAGACGCAGCCCCTTTACCAGTGATGGCTTTTTTTATCTTTTTAGGCATATATTCGGCAACAATTACTTCCCTTGAAATAGATGCAGCCATGGCAACGCCTTGTGCCCTTCCTAGTTTTAACATAGATTGAGCATTCTTTCCATAAAAGGGTGACTCAATTCCCATCTCGTCAACCTTAAATTCGTCAATAAGAGAAACAGTCCTTTCATAAATCCGCTGTAATCGAATAGAATGATCACCTAACTTTGCCAAATGAATTACTCCCATGGCAAGCAATTTTATTTCACCTTTGAATACAGAAATTATTCCATAGCCCATGATTGAAGTACCAGGATCGATACCCAAAATAATCTTTTCTACTTCTTTAACTTTAGCCCTCATTGAAAAGAGCAAAGCTATATAAATTAGGCAACATTGTCTTAAGTGGAGTAATAATACTATTAAGTATTTATTATCTTAAAATTGAGCTATTAAGCCGAAATTTCGAATTAACTATTGATGAATTATTAGCCTTGTTTTCAAAAGATGTTGAACTTTTATTACTCGTGGTTTTGTTTATGCCATTAAACTGGAGTGTGGAAGCCCTGAAATGGAAACAGATTCTTTACGGAAATGTAAAAATGACATTTGGCAAAGCTTTGCGATCTGTATTAAGTGGAGTAACATTTGCTATTATTACACCAAACGGCATCGGGGAATATGGAGGAAGACTGCTATCTATTAGTAGGGAAAATAGAGCAAAAGCCTTATTTCTGAATAGCTTTTTATCATTGTCTCAATTGCTAATTACAACCATTGGTGGATTACTAGGTTATTTAATAATTCAGCAATATTTCTCTTTTTCAATTCACTATTTAGTAGTAATTCTAATTGTTATTGCTCTTTTATTGATTTATTTTTTGACGAAATTAAATTTTAACTTTTTTGCTAAAATCAGGGGAAATAATCAGGATAATTCAGAATGGATTATACCTAAACGGCAAAGAGTAAATACCTTGGGTTTAAGTTTTCTGCGTTATTGTATTTTTTGTTTGCAGTTCGCTTTGCTTCTGCATGTTTGCGGAATAGAGTCAACAACATTGATCTACTACGGACTTATTTCGACTATATATTTAGTTGCGGCAGTTATACCTACCGGTTGGATCTCCAATTTACTGGTAAGAGCCTCTTTAAGCTTTTATTTCTTTGAGCAAATTGGGGATTTTGGCGAAGAAGCAGTAGTTGCCTCAAGTATTCTTTGGATAATAAATCTTTTTATTCCTGCGCTTGTGGGCTTGGTCTTTATACGAAATGTGAATTGGTTAAGGCTTTTTAAATTCAAGACGATATGATAGGATTTATCTTTTTGATTTATGCGATTATGATTGGCTGGTTAATTTTATCTAAGCAGTCGCAGCAAGAAAGTACGGCAAGAGATTATTTGGAATCAGTTTCTGTTGTGATTGCTTATCGAAATGAGCAAAATAACTTAGCTCAATTAATTAAAGGAATAAACGAGCAAACAATTGATAAATCGAATTTTGAATTAATACTTGTCAATGATCATTCTACCGATGGGAGTTTCGAACTCATTCAGAATTTAATTACAACTTCGCAATTGACGATAAGACACTTTAATTTAGATGGTACAGAAGGTAAGAAGGCTGCAATTTCGTTTGGGGTAAAACATGCTAATAATAATTTAATCATCTGTACTGATGCAGATTGTGAGTTTGAGCCGGGTTGGATCGAAACTATGATTCAACAGTTTAGTAGTAAAGCTATAAAGATGGTTTTGGGCCCAGTAAAATTGACTGGTTCTAAAGGATGGTCTCAGAAACTGCAAGAGGTAGAGTTTTCTGTGTTAATAGCAATGACGCTACTTACTTGTCGCAGAAATAGGGCTATCATGTCGAATGGGGCAAATTATGCTTTTAGAAAGGCTGCATTTAAGCAGAGCAATGCTTACACTGACAATTTTGATGTTAACACTGGAGATGATGTTTTCCTGCTGCATAGTTTCAAAAGGGAATTTGGAAAAGATTGTATTGCTTTTTCGATGAAAAAAGATTCTGTAGTTAGCACTAAAACAAAAGATAATTATTCCTCTTTTGTTGAGCAACGGATTCGATGGGCTTCAAAATCAAAAAGTTTCAAGGACCGGGACACCGTGAAGATTGGTTCTGTTATTTTTTTAGCCAACCTCGCGATTCTGGTCGTATTCGTTGGAGTAATTTTTCAGCAATTTTCATTGCAATTTTTTCTTGGTTGTTTTCTGTTTAAGTGGGTACTCGATTTACTTCTGTTACAACAACTACCTTTGTTTCTGCGTCCAAATTCGATTGTTAAATGGGCGTTTCTGTTGTCTATTTTATATCCTTTCTATTCTGTGGGAATTGCTTTGGTATCTTTGTTTTATCGACCACAATGGAAAGGGCGTAAAATCTAATTAGTTTGAGTAAAAAAAACAAATCTCCACTTCATTTAGCTTGGAAAAAATTACTGCAGAATAAGATTGCAGTGCTTGGCCTTTTCGTTATTTCCGCTTTTTTATTGATTGTTGTGGCTGGCCCAATATTGCGCCCAGACTCTTCACCAAAAGCCAATGTTCAGCACTTGGAGTTAACTCGAAAATCTCCGGGATTTTCAGTAGATATGCTTCTACTCCCAAATCCTCAAAAAAGATCTCAGTCGTTTTTACAAGAGTTTATTTATGGATTTCAAACGAATTTTATTGAAATTCCGATAGCAAACTATTCTATTACCAAGGATAAGATTGAAGTTGAGAAGTACACGGGAAACGAACCTAATAATGGAGAAATAATCAGCTTTGCTTCAACGGATTTTGAGCAGTTTAGTGAAGAGGGAATAATGACTAAGAAACACTACTGGCTCGGCACAGACCGCTATGGCAGAGATATGTTGAGCCGCTTGATGGGAGGTACATGGATCTCATTTGCGGTTGGGTTCATCTCGATTTTAATTTCTCTATTTATTGGAATTAGTTTAGGTTCAATAGCGGCCTACTTCGGAGGGAAAGTGGATGATTTAATCATGTGGTTCATTAATGTTATTTGGTCTGTTCCTACTTTGTTATTGGTAATTGCTATGACGTTAGCTTTAGGCAAAGGGTTTTGGCAAGTTTTTGTAGCTGTTGGACTTACTATGTGGGTGGAAGTAGCTAGAGTTGTTCGTGGCCAGGTTATGAGTACGAAGCAGATGGAATTTATAGAAGCAGGAAAATCCTTTGGGTTTACAAATGCTAGGATTATTATGAAACATATTTTGCCCAACGTTACAGGGCCAATTATCGTGATTTCCGCTGCCAATTTTGCAGCTGCCATTTTAATTGAAGCAGGGTTAAGTTTTTTAGGTTTAGGGGCACAACCACCACAAGCTACATGGGGTAAAATGATTGCAGAACACAAGGGTTATATTATTACCGGAGATGCTTATTTAGCAATTTTTCCAGGCATAGCTATTTGCTTGTTGGTTCTTTCATTTGTATTGTTAGGAAATGGTTTAAGAGATGCCTTCGATACCAAAAACATGAAACAAGTAGGAGTTTAAAATAACAACAATGCACTTATGTAAATTACTGTCCCGAGTAGCATCATCATTAGTGTATAGGGTAAAATCTCTTTGGCCTTTAACTTTGTAATTCCCAATAGTGGTAATGCCCAAAATGGCTGTAACATGTTGGTTAACTGGTCTCCGTAGGCTAAGGCCATAATGCTTTTGGGCAATGAAGTTTGCAAACTTTCAGCCGCTTGAACGATAATTGGCCCTTGAATTGCCCATTGCCCCCCACCACTAGGCACAAATACATTTACAATTGCTGCACTTATTAGTGTAAATATTGGAAAGCTAGTTGAAGTAGCATTAGAAACAAATAAGGTAGAAAGCATGTTTACCAATCCTGATTCTTTCATTATTCCCATAATGCCAAAGTATAGTGGAAATTGAATGAGTATTCCTGAAGCTCCGCCAATTGCATGTTCTGTTGCTTTTAGAAAGCCAACAATATTTTTATGAAAGAAAAAGCCAAGTCCAAGTAAACTTAGGTTGATAAAATTTGGAGTAATGAAGGCAAAT
This sequence comes from uncultured Flavobacteriales bacterium, assembly GCA_913059105.1. Classification (GTDB taxonomy): domain Bacteria; phylum Bacteroidota; class Bacteroidia; order Flavobacteriales_E; family Vicingaceae; genus NORP294. The sequence continues at coordinate 14,353 of CAJXRL010000004.1, read as the reverse complement.
GTTGAAATATAAGGAGTCTGTAGAACTTTCAAACCAAGATAAACCAAGATAATTGATCCAACTATTTTTGTAGTGAAGGTGGAATAATCAATTTTCTCTGCGCCTACTGGAGTCTTTTTTTCATGGATATAAGCTTCTTTTATTGCTAATCTGTTAAGGTTTGAACCTGAACTGACTTTTCCGAGAAAATACATCAATAGAGGAATTAAAATCAATGCTGCTATGCTGGCAAATATGTTCATGGAAGAAAACACTGTTTCGGAGAATGGGATAGCTGAAGGCAACTCCAATAATTTTTCGGCAGGCAGTATGTCTTCCATTAAAGATGCTAAATGACCCTTCTCTGCAACTTTGGTTGTAGAGGACCCGGAAATTCCTCCGTGCCAAACCATTAAGCATGAGTAGCCGGCTGCGCCGATTAAGGGATAGTTGAGTTCAATGCCTTCTCGGTGTGCCTTTTCACCAATTTTTCGAGCCATAATTGCTCCAAAAATGAGTCCTAAACCCCAATTAAAAAGTGCAACTGCAATAGTCGAAAAGCAAACTAAAGCTGCCGCCCTTGCATTGTTTGTAGCATAAACACTTATTTTATCAATAAGTCGACTTACTAGGGGAGACATGGCTAGTATATGTCCTAATACCAGCATTAGCATCATTTGAAGCGCAAAAACCATTAAGCCGTTGTTCCACAAACCCCTTTCCCAAAATTCTAAAAGAGTTATTAAATAATTCTGGTCGCCAGCGTTTCCTGTATTGGTGAAAATATATGCAACAATTATAGTTATCAGGCTTAATAATAGCGCAATACTTAACGGAGAAGGCAGTAGCAATTGAAAAATGCGACTGTATTTTTCAGTAAATTTCATGTTGGTAGATTATCATTTAAAAATAACACAAATGCAATTGAATTAATAATTTTAGTCAAAATCTAGCAACTACATGGATCTTTTTCAAGCACAAGAAAGAATAGCAGAATTGAGTGGGCAAGTTCAGAGGCACAACTACGAGTATTACATGAACGATAATCCACAAATTTCGGATTATGATTTCGATCAATTACTCACAGAGTTGCAGCAATTAGAGAAAGAATACCCGCAATTTGCTGAGGAAAATTCGCCAACAAAGCGAGTAGGGGGAACTGTTACTAAGAAATTTGAGACAGTGGTGCATCAATATCCTATGCTTTCCTTGAGCAATAGCTATAATCAGGAAGATTTGATTGACTTTGATCAAAGAGTTCAAAAACTTGCTGGTAAAAAAGTGGAATATACTTGTGAGTTGAAATACGATGGAGTTGCCATAGGTATCCAATATAAGAATGGTCAATTATTTAAAGCAGTTACCAGAGGAGATGGAACTAAGGGTGATGATATAACGGAGAATGTTAAAACGATTCGCGCAATACCTTTGAAATTAACAGGTGATTATCCTGATGAATTTGAAATTCGAGGAGAGATATTTTATCCACTTTCTGTGTTTAAAGCATTGAATGAAAGTAGAGAAGATATTGGAGAAGATCGTTTGGCGAACCCGAGAAATGCTGCTTCTGGGACACTAAAAATGAAGGATTCTAAAGTCGTGTCATCTAGAAAACTAGATAGTTATTTGTATTATGTTTTGGGTGAAGACCTTCCCTTTAAAAGCCATGAAGAGAACTTGGTCGCTGCAGCAAGCTGGGGATTTAAAGTGCCTAAGGAAAGTGAAAAATTGTTTGCTACGTATCAATCTATTGAAGGAATTTTTGAATTTATTAACTATTGGAGCACCGAACGCAACAATTTAAATTTTGAAATTGATGGGATCGTCATAAAAGTGAATGATTATTATCTGCAAGAAGAGCTGGGATATACCGCAAAGAGTCCGCGATGGGCGATTGCTTATAAGTTCAAAGCGGAACAGGTGGAGACTCGATTAAATCAGATTACGTATCAAGTTGGAAGAACCGGAGCAATAACCCCGGTTGCGAATTTGGAACCGATATTACTTGCCGGAACAACAGTAAAGAGAGCTTCTCTTCATAATGCAGATCAAATTGAAAAATTTGATATTCGAGAAGGAGATTTGGTTCAAGTTGAAAAAGGGGGGGAAATTATTCCAAAAGTAGTTGGTGTTAATTTGGAAGAACGTCCACCAAACTCTCAACCCACGGAATATATTTCTCAATGTCCGGAGTGTGAAACAAATTTGATTCGAATTGAAGGAGAAGCAAAACATTATTGCACAAATGAAACTGGATGCCCTACGCAGATTAAGGGAAAAATAACCCATTTTATTTCGCGAAAAGCGATGGACATTGATGGTTTGGGTGAAGAAACAATAGAACTATTGTATGCTGAGAAGTTCATTAATAATTATGCTGATCTGTATACCTTGCAAGAAGAGGACTTATTGAAGTTGGACCGCATGGCACAAAAGTCGGTTTCTAATTTATTGCAAGGTGTCGAGAATTCTAAGCAAATACCTTTTGAAAGGGTTTTGTTTGCGTTAGGCATTAGATACGTAGGGGAAACAGTTTCCAAGAAGTTGGCTAAATATTTTAAGAATATGGATGCCATTCTGAATGCTACGTTAGAGGAAATGTTGGCGGTAGACGAGATTGGAGAAAAAATAGCGGAAAGTCTATTCTTCTTTCTGCAAAAAGAAGAGCATTTAGAGTTAATTAACCGATTAAAGTCTTATGGATTGCAGTTTGAAATTGTAGAAAAAGAAAACACTCAGATTTCCACCATTTTTGATGGTAAGACATTTGTGGTTTCCGGAGTTTTTGAAAATTTTTCTAGAAATGACTTAAAGAAAACTATCGAAGATTATGGCGGAAAAAATGTTGGCTCCATTTCTAAAAAGACTGATTATTTAATTGCTGGTGATAAAATGGGCCCCGCTAAGAAAGAGAAAGCAGAGAGTTTAGAGGTAACAATTTTGAGTGAGCAAGAGTTTACAGAGATGCTGGGTTAGAAGTTTTAGTTCAAAGAGTACGTCAATCCATCAAAATTTAATTTTCTACTATCAGTTAGGAAATTAAGCAGCTTAGCTAGCTCTTTAGAATGTTTATTGCCCTGTAGCAGCTCATCTACTTTTTGCGGGCCAATTTTTAGTTTTTTTAATAATTCTTTTTCTAAAGAGTCCATGTTTACTTCAATACTATTCCGCTTGTTTAATAAACATACATCACAAACGCCACAAGTTTCAACTTCGTTCTCACCAAAATAATAAAGTAAGGTGTTACTGCGGCAAACTATTTCATTTTCGGTGTATTGAATGACTGAATTCACTTGTTCAAATGCAATCTTTTTTCGCTCTTCATAATGTTGCTTGCTAATTTGAACACTTTCCACTCTTTCTCGGGTGTAGGTTATCTTTGGAAGGGTACCTTTTGGTAAATAATCGATTACTTCTAGCTTTTTCAAACGGAGAAGAGTTTCTACTACTTTGGTTTTGCTGGTTTTTAAGTTTTTCGCAAGTTCGTTTTCATTAATGGAAACATAACCTTCCATCAAACCGCCATATGTTCTGAGTAAAGTTTTGAGAAAGTGGTCGTAGATTTTATGAGCTACTTGAAATTTGTAAAAATCTTGTTTTGTTAGAAGAATGTTCACTTTGGTCGGCGTAGAAAAATTTTCAGACAAACTAATTAGTGCTTCTTTTTCTAAGAAATGAAGTGCTCGATAACAACTAGCCATGTTAAATTTATATCTATTGCTAAACTCTCTTATATCAAAATCATAGCTTTGGTTTAATCCTCCATAAATAGGTATTTGAAAATAATTTGACAAGCTCAGATAGCATTTTTTAATAAAAACCATTTCAGGAAATTCCAATTCTGTTTTTTGCTTCAAGTCGCTAGTCATAGCAGGGCTTACTAGTAAAACGGCAAAAGCTTTTCTCTCATCTCTTCCAGCTCTTCCTGCTTCTTGAAAATAGGCTTCCAAAGAACTTGGTAAATCCACATGAATAACAAAACGCACATCTGCCTTGTCTATTCCCATACCAAAAGCATTGGTTGCAACTATAATTTGGGTTCTATTAGTAATCCACTCTTGCTGTTTCTTTTGTCTTTCTTCTGAAGAAAGACCAGCATGATAGTAATCCGCTTTTAGCCCATGTTGTGCTAATACATGGGCAATTTCTTTGGTCCGTTTTCTAGTTGTTGCATATATAATACCACTGCCTCCAATTCCATCAATTACCTTAAGCATTGAGGCTATTGTGTTCTCTGATTTACGAACGACGTAAGCTAAATTCTTTCGTAAAAAACTTTTCTGAATAACATTCGGCTTTTTGAAGAGTAATCTTTTTTGAATGTCTTTCACAACAAGGGGTGTTGCGGTTGCTGTTAATGCTATAAATGGAACATCCTTCAATTGTTCTTTTAATTTTGCAATATTTAAATACGATGGTCTAAAATCATAACCCCATTGCGAAATACAATGCGCCTCATCTACAGCCACCGAATTGATGGTCATTTTTTTTAGTCTGGCTTTAAACAACTCCGTTTCCAAACGCTCTGGCGATAAGTATAAAAATTTATAATCTCCGTAGGCTGCATTATCGAGTGTAATGTCAATTTCTCTCTTGCTCATGGCAGAATGTAACATGAGCGCTTTTATTCCTTTCGATTTTAAGTTTTGTACTTGGTCTTGCATTAAAGCAATAAGCGGAGAAACCACCAAACACAAACCGTCTTGTAATAAGGATGGAATTTGAAAACAAATTGACTTTCCGCCACCGGTCGGGAGTAAGGCAAGGGTATCTTTTCCTTCTATTACAGATTGAATAATCTCTTCTTGCTTAGGGCGAAACTGCTCAAAGCCCCAGTAAGTTTTTAAAATATCGTGAATGGAAGAGCTTGCGAACATGGTTTATAAAATTAGGGGTTAATTGCGAAATATTACTCTAAATCCAAAGCTGAAAGATTAACTTTGAAATTCTTTCATAAATGATATGATAACACAAGATCAACTAAAATCCATTCAACAGCGAACTGAAGCACTTAAAGGCTATTTAAACATTGATGATTTACAAATAGAAATCGATGAAGAAGTGCAGCGGACACAATTACCGGAATTTTGGAATGATTCAAAAGCTGCTGAAAGACTTTTGAAGCAAATTCGCAATAAGAAAGTATGGACTGAAGGTTACAAGTCAGTTAAAACTGCGGTTGAAGATACAGAAGTTTTATTTGATTTTTACAAAGAAGAAGCAGCAACTGCCGAGGAGGTAGAATTTTCGTACAAAAGAGCGCTAGATTTTTTAGATGATTTAGAGTTTAAGAACATGCTGAGTGCTGAGGAGGACTCTCTGAGTGCTGTATTACAAGTCACTTCCGGGGCGGGAGGAACAGAAAGCTGCGATTGGGCGGCCATGTTAATGCGCATGTATTTAATGTGGGCTGAAAAAAACAACATGAAAGTGAAGGAGCTCGATCTACAAAATGGGGACGTAGCTGGAATTAAAACGGTTACCATTGAAATAGAAGGGGAGTTTGCTTTTGGTTATTTGAAAGGGGAGAATGGGGTGCATCGATTAGTTCGAATCTCTCCGTTTGATTCTAATGCCAAACGCCATACTTCATTTGCCTCCGTTTATGTTTATCCATTGGTAGATGACACAATAGAAATTGAAGTAAACCCGGCTGATGTGTCTTGGGATACTTTCCGTTCAGGTGGAGCAGGTGGGCAGAATGTAAACAAGGTCGAAACCGGAGTTAGGTTGACGCACAAACCAACTGGGATTATTATCAATAATACTGAAACTAGATCTCAATTAGGGAACAAGGATAAGGCGATGCAATTGCTTAAGTCACAGTTATTCGAGATAAAAATGCGCGAAAAGCTAGAAAAAAGAGCTGAAATTGAAGCTGATAAAAAGAAGATTGAATGGGGTTCGCAAATACGGAATTATGTAATGCACCCCTATAAAATGGTAAAGGATGTCCGAACAGGTCACGAAACTTCAAATGTTGAAGGAGTAATGAATGGTGGACTTAATGAATTTATAAAAACCTATTTGATGGAGTTTGGAACAAGCTATTAAAAATCCAAAGCTGAAACGTTAAATCTATTCTCTAAAATTTGTTTTAAGACATCTGCAGAGCCATTTGTATAAAAATTATGTTTGCCAATTTCCTTACTGTTATTTAGTAAATTATTTAACTGCAGAATTGCTTTGGTTTGTTTTGCTGCTGCAAATCCGGAGTCAATTATTTTAACCTCCACAGGTAAAATCTTTTTCAATATTGGAATTAAATATGGGTAGTGCGAACAACCCAATACTAGATGATCCATTCCTTTCTCTACCATCGGGGATATATAGAGTTGTAATAAATTTACCATTTCCACTGAGTCTAATTTTCCATGTTCCATAAGCTCTACAATCCCAGTGCCGTCTTGCTCAAGTATTTCAATTTCTTCTTTATAATGGTTTGTAGTTTCTTGAAAAAGAGAACTGCTAAGTGTTCCTTTTGTGGCTAAAATTCCAACAACTTTACTTTTGGTTTTTAAAGATGCAGGTTTAATTGCAGGTTCAATTCCAATGAAAGGGACATTATATTTCTTTCTTAAATATTTAATGGCATTAGTTGTGGCTGTATTACAAGCTACTACAATAATCTTACAGCCTTTTTCTAAGAGTAGTTTAGTATTCTTTTCACTTAAACTTATTATTTCTTCTTTTGAACGAATACCATAAGGTGCATGAGCACTGTCAGCCAAGTAAATGCTGTTTTCTGATGGCAGTAATTGATTAATTTCATTCCATATTGAGGTACCTCCGATTCCTGAATCAAAAACTCCTATAGGAGCTGAATTGTCGATATTTTGGATAGTATTTTGCATAAAAAAAGCCACGCTGTTGCGTAGCTTCTAAAATAGATATTTTACTTAAGCTTATATTAATCCTAGTTTCTTTTTTACCAATGGCATAATATCATCAGAATCTTTTTGGAATAATAATACGCCAACACCTGAATCAAAGATGTACGTGAAGTTATTTTCTTTTGCAACATCTTCTATAGCTTTTCTAGCCTTATCGATAATTGGTCTTAATAATTTTTCTTCTTGTGCTTGTAAATCTTTTTGAGCTGATTGCTGAAATTCTCCAATTCTTTCTTCCAAATTGGTGATTTCTTTAATTTTGTCTTGCTTAATTGCATCAGTCATTGTCGCCTCTTGCGCTTGGTATATCTGTACTTTTGATTGGTACTCCTTTGTTAAAGCGGCCAACTTAGATTCTAAATCTTGGGCAGTTCTTTTAATATTCTCTTCAACAGCAGCTCTTTCAGGCATAGCCAATAACAGTTCGTTAGAGTTAATGTGTCCTAATTTTTGACCGAAAACAGCACTACTCAAAATTGTAGCTGCTATTAAAATTATGTTTCTCATCTTTTTCATAGTTTATCGTTTTTGTTTGTGGTTTTAATTTTAGTTTATTTAGAATTACTATCGGGTTTTATTCCCATTCTTTTCAGTACATCGTCACTCTTATCATATTTTGGATTAGAGTAAACCATAGTTGCCGCACTTGCTTTGTCAAATATTACAGAGTACTTTCCAACATTAGCAGTTTCCTGCACAGCTTTGTAAATTTTTTCTTGTATTGGTTTAATTAATTCTTTTCTTTTTTTAAATAACTCTCCGTCTACTCCAAATTTCTTTTTCTGAAAATCTCTCGCCTCTTGTTCTTTTTTTATTATTTCTTCTTGTCGTTTGTTCTTCATACTCTCTGTTAGCAAAATCTCCTCCGCTTGCAGATCCTTGTACATTTTTTCTATTGCTTCATATCTTTTCTCGACTTGCTTTTGCCATTGTTCTGAAAGGGCATCTAGTTGTTTTTGTGCATCTTGATATTCCGGCACTTTGCTTAAAATATACTCTGTATCGATGTACGCAAATTTCTGTGCTTGACTAGCTATAGACAAAAAGAGTACCAAACTTAAAAAAAATATCTTTTTCATTGTAAATCAGATTTATATAATTACCATCCTCCAATGTTTCCTCCAATAGAAAAGTGAAATTCCGTACGGCTATTTGGATCAACCCTTCCTGGAACATCATCAAACCTGTATCCCCAATCCAATCCAAGGAGACCGAAGAAGGGCATATATATTCGTACTCCTACACCTGCAGCTCTTTTCACTTCAAAGGGATTAAACTCTTCTAAACTTAACCAAGAGTTACCCGCCTCTGCGAACACTAAACCATAAATAGTGGCACTAGGGTTCAATGTAAAAGGGTAACGGACTTCCATTGTATATTTAGATACCACAGTTGCTCCTGTTTCAGGGGAAAGCGTTCTATCGTCATATCCTCTTTGCGCAATAATTTCACTACCATCTAGATTAAATCCGCTTAGTCCATCACCACCTAAATAGAATCTTTCAAATGGCGATTGACCTAATCTATCGTTGTACTCACCCAAATATCCAAATCCAACTTTTGTGTTTAATACTAACTTTCGAGTATTTCCAGCTAGAGGAGTAAACCAAGAGGAGTTAAATTTCCATTTGTGGAATTCGATGAATTTATAGCGATCTTGGTTGTTTAAACCTTCGTAATCATCTCTACCATCAAACAATGAAAAAGGAGGTGTTAATTGAATCGATAATGTAGTTTGGGCTCCTCTTGTGGTATAGATTGGTGCGTCAATTGAATTTCTTGATAGATTTGTTTTAAAACTCAAATTGTGAGCAAAACCTGATCTGAAGATGAAGTTACCCCAATTTTGCAGATCGTAATACTGATAACTCACTTCATTATACAACGTAAAGAAATCGTCTGGCCATTTCAGTCGCTGTCCTAAACCTACAGATAATCCCCAAATTCCTAATGCTTGTCTATTAGGATTGTCTATTCTTTCTCCTGCCGTATTCGTAATTGTTTGCAGTGCCCCATTTGTTTGTCTCGAAAAATATCCTGTTACATTTAAACTGTTGGGTTTCTTGCCACCTAACCAAGGTTCAGTAAAGGAAACATTATAGGATTGGAAAAATTCGCCATTGGTTTGAGCTCTAACACTTAGGCGCTGTCCATCGCCTGCAGGCAGAGGTCTCCAAGAATCTTTCTTGAACATATTTTTAGCACTAAAATTGTTGAAAGTAACACCTAAACTACCAACAATACGGCCACCACCCCAGCCGCCAGAAAGTTCAATCTGATCAGAAGGTTGCTCTTCAACAGTATACTCGATATCAACAGTTCCACTTTCCTGATCAGGTATAGGGTTGATACCCATTCTCTCTTGATTGAAATAACCCAATTGCATTAATTCTCGTTGTGAACGTATGATATCGGCTCTACTAAATAAATCTCCTGGATTTGTCCTCAGTTCTCTTCGAATAACGTGGTCGTTGGTTTTAGTGTTTCCAATAATTCGAACTTCATTAATTCTTGCTTGCTGTCCTTCTCTCAACCGAATTTCAAAATCAATTGTATCTCCTCTTACTTCCGTTTCTACAACATTTGGTTGAAAAAATAAATATCCATCATCTAAATATAAAGAGCTAATATCCCTTCCGTTCTGATCTTGATATATCCTTTGATCAAATAAATCTTGATTGAACAAATCACCTCTTTTAATGCCTAAAATTCGATCCAAATCGGAGTTGGAATACTTGGTATTCCCAATCCATTTCAATTCGCCAAAGTAATATTGTTTCCCTTCAGAGATTTTCATCTCCATCATAATTCTATTGTCAGATATTTTATAAAGTGTATCGAAATAAATCTTTGCATCTCTATAACCCTGTGCATTATACTTGTCAATAATAGTACGCTTATCCTTTTCAAAATTACTTTTGATGTATTTTGAAGGTTTAAACAAACCTGTAATTCGAGCTTTTTTGGTGTTTTTTAGAAATCGCTTAATTTTCTTTTCAGGGAAAATTTCATTTCCTTCTATTTTAATGTCCTGAATTTTGACTTTTTGATTTTGATTAATTTTAATTGTCAAAATTTTGGAGTTCCTTAAAGTGGAGTCATCTTCTTCACTAATCTCTACTTCAGTATTAAAGTAACCCTTATCAACGAAATATTCTTTTATCTCTTGCTTGGTATTATTGATTAGATTGGCTGTAATTACCTTCCCTCTGGTTAAGTTGATTTCATCTCTTAGGCTTTCTTGTTTGCCTTTTTTAACTCCCTTAAATCTGTATTTTGACAGTCTTGGTCTCTCTTCTACGTGCAAATTCAAGAATATTAGTTCTCCTTGAACTTTAGTTGCGGTAATTTTTACATCAGTGAAAAGTTGTTGTTTCCAAAGATTTGTAATAGCTCTTGAGATAATATCGCCAGGGACTTTAATTTCTTGTCCTATTTCTAATCCTGCAATCGCAATTAATGCACTATGATCTAGGTTTTGAGTGCCAGATACCGTGATTTCGGCTATTTCGTACGTTCTCGGCGATTTATAATCAAGTATTTCTAAGGCAGGGTCAATTGTTACTTGGGCAATTACGATATCAGCCAAAAAGAGACAGAGAAGAGGAAAAATTATTTTTAAGTATCTCATTTTAGTTGTTCACTAGTTTTGCCAAATCTTCTTTCTCTATTTTGAAAATCAGTGATGGCATCCCAAAGGTTTTCTTTTCTAAAATCAGGCCACAAAATATCCGTAAAGTAGAACTCTGAATAAGCAGCTTGCCAAAGCAAGAAATTGCTAATTCTATGCTCTCCACTTGTTCGAATAATTAATTCGGGGTCTGGTATATTTTTGGTGCAAAGATAGCTATTGAAAAGTGCTTCATTTACAGTGGTTGCATCCAAAATTCCTGATTTAACATCAATTAACAGGGTATTAACAGCATTTAATATTTCCCAACGAGAACTATAGCTAAGGGCTAAAACCATTGTCATTCCTGTATTGGAAGATGTGTTTCTTATAGCCTTTTCAAGTTCTGATTGGCAATTGCCTGGTAACGATGCTAAATCCCCAATTGCAGCTAGTCTGATGTTGTTTTTATTCAAGGTCTTAGTCTCTCCAGAAATTGTGGACACAAGTAATTGCATCAGAGCCATCACTTCAGCTTTTGGACGATTCCAATTTTCCGTGGAAAATGCATAAAGAGTTAGGTATTTAACTCCTGCTTCAGCGGCTCCTTCTGAGACACTTCTAACAGATTTAACCCCGTTTTTATGTCCAAACACTCTTGCCTTGCCATTCTGTTTTGCCCAACGGCCATTTCCATCCATAATTATGGCAATATGCTGAGGAACATTCTCGGAATTAAAATGAGATGGGATAGGCATTTACTAATAGTTTTCAGGGGCGCAAATATGCGAATTTTAAAAGGAGTTTAAAAATTATAAACGGGGCACGGACCTTCATCGGTTAATTTGTAGGTTAGCATGAATCCGCTAACCACAAACCAATCATTATCATATGCTTTACCGCTTTCAAATTCATCTTCTATTCTGTTTTCTAAACCATCGATAAGATCGTAGCCTGTTTTACGAAAGCCCCATTCCATAGAAAAAGCCCAATTTTTTCCTAAACTTAGTTTGAGACCGGGTCCAAAAGGTAATGCAATTTTCCCTCCTCCTTCTCGATTCGTTGGAGCTGGTTCAAACCCTTCAACTGTTGTTGTAACATCGTTTAAAAAGTAACTTAAACCAACAAACAAATATGGGCTAAAGAAGTGTTGTTTGTCTCCCATTTCGTAGGGTAAAAAGTTGAACTCTATTTCTCCAGCAAATTCAGTGATAGTATTTTCAAAAGAAGCTAAGCGTTGGTTGTTAAATTGGAAACTTTCCCAGTCATCTTTGGCAGTTAAAGTGGTTCTCACTACAGATCCTTTTAAAGTATATCGTTTGTTTAAATTATATCTAAAAACTCCCCCAAAAGTACTGCTACCAATTCCGTTACCCCAGTGAGTACTGGGGTTTAGTTCCCCCAAATAATAAGATCTACCAACAAGAACCCCTATCTCTGCTGTTCTTTGAGTGAAACCAAGTGATATAAGAACTAAGAAAAAAAATATTGAGGCACTTAATCTTTTTACCATTTACGAGTAACGTGAAATATGAAAGATTAGTATTAGAATTTTGGACGACTTCTTCTACGTTTAACAATTTTTCTTGAAACTGTGACCATTAATGTCATATAAGCATCATTATCAGTTGGATCGCCTCTTTGTTGACCTACTAAATCATTTCTGCTGTAATTTGGATTTTCTAGAATGGCCGAAGTTGGAACCTTGTCCTCTTGTTCTGTGTTTCCCGCTAAACCTATACTTCGATCAGACAAGTATGCAATTTTAACAGCTTCAGCTGCGCTAGAGCCTTCATTAATTTTTGCGTTATATATATTTTGTCTACCATAATAATTGCCGCTAACATCATCAATATAGTCAGAAAAAGTCTGTCGAAAAGTAAGCTCTAAATTAACTCCCCAATATCGATCAATTGACTTTCCTAATCCAATACCATAAGGAATTGTAAATGTCGTTCTTTTGTATTTGTCAGGCTCTCCTTCTAATCCTTGCCCTTCCGTTCCAAGAGGTTGCAGTTTGTGCCAAGTCCCTTGATATTCTCCTTTTGGATTAAAATACATGAAACCTAATCCTCCGTAAACGTAAACATCCACCTTTAATCCTTTTCTTCCTCTAACTCCTCGCAAGCGATATAAATTTCCTCTTGAATTCTGCATTAGGTAAAATTCAGCCATCAAATCCAACTCAAAATACCCTGTTCGAAATGTTAAATTTCTACTACTTCTGAAGTTTTCTGTCGTGTAATCATCATCTGCTTTTAGAATACCCCATTGCAAATTAGCTCTCCCAAAAAAATAGCTATTGAACTGGTAACGATAACCTACCATCAATGAAGGCCGGGTAGCAGGAGGATCTAAATCCCATATAAAATCTCTACCGATTCCGGGGCCTCCACCTAAATCACCTAGGAAGTTTGTAACTCCAATTCCTCCAATCATTTGTCTTCGGAATCTCTTCCAACGTTGAGCGTCGGCTATATTTGGGAGTAAAACAATTGCCATTAAGGCAATTAGTAAATGTTTTTTCATATAATGTAAAATACAATCAACAAATATAATCAGTTTTTGCACAACTGCAGTATATAAATGTTGCGAAACTAGCTATTTCTGTGATCTAAACCCCAATTTAGCTTATTTCTTAAGCTATTTACAAAGCTCTGGTTTTGAAGCTGAACAATAGAGATTTTGTAGTCAGCTTTCTGGATTGTCAATACTTCTCCATTCAATAATTCTTCTGACCTTGAATCCATTGCTACAAGATTTTTTCCTGCTCTACTTTCAACCGTTATTTTTAAAACAGCATCATCGTCAATAACTATTGGGCGAACATTCAAATTATGAGGTGCAATTGGAGTTATTACAAAATTGCCGGAACCAGGCATCATTATCGGGCCTCCACAACTTAAAGAATATGCAGTAGAACCTGTTGCGGTTGAAATGATAAGGCCATCAGTCCAATACGAATTTAGATGTGTCCCATTCAGTTCTGTATGTATTGTAATCATGGAAGAACTGTCACTTTTTAATATGCTAATTTCATTCAAGGCATGATTATCCTTACCAAAGTGATTTTTATTGCTCTCTAATCTTAACAATGATCGCTCCTCTGCTGAGTAGTTGCCATTTAATAAGTCCTTTACTGCTGATTTTATTTCAGATGTAGGGGTGTTTGATAAAAAGCCTAGTCGACCAGTATTAATTCCTAAAATTGGGATCTTTAAATCTCTGACTAAAAGAATTGTATCTAAGAAAGTGCCATCACCACCTATGCTTAAAACAAAAGATATGCCAGAATTTTTTAAATCATCATACGAATTAAAGTATTTGACTGATTCTGTTTCAATAAAATTATGTGCTTCTATGCTTGTTGTCAAATTATGGTGAACAATATATTCAACGTCATTTTTGGACAATAACTCAAATAATATTTGAATTTCTGCAACATGTTTTTTATCTATCTTTTTACCGTAAAGTGCTACTTTCATCACCTATTTTAGATTGGTGCTACAAAATGAAGAAATAACCCGCTTTCTCCAAATTTATTAAATGAATACTCTGCCCTTATCACTATGTCGTAATAGCTGACAAAATCAAAACCTAAACCGTGCCCAAATTGAATTTCATTGGCTAAGTTATTCAAAGAATACCCAATTTGATCATCTACATATGCAAAGTCGCTAAATATTCCCAAATAGAGAGCATAATGAAATTTGCCAAAGCGTTCTGAAATCCCTGTTAAGTTCATTGACCTTGGTTTTATTATTTGATAGCGAAGTTGCAGTTTACCTAAACCAATATTTTGCCCGTCTATTACATAGTATTCATACTGTCTCTTATACACATCTCCGAGCCCACGAGACAGGCAGAAATC
>CAJXRL010000003.1 GCA_913059105.1 uncultured Flavobacteriales bacterium | reverse complement strand
CGTCGGCAGCGTCAGATGTGTATAAGAGACAGACTTATATTAGGTTGAATTTAGAGTATTGTACCAATTGCGAATTTCAGCAAGCTTGGATAGAAAATAGCGCGAAATAATATGAAACAATATAGTTCAGATGCAGAAGCGGTTGACGCTTTAGTAGAGAAATACAATCTACTTAATAAGGAAATTGGGAAAGTTATTGTAGGACAAAAGGACGTTGTTAAAAATTTACTTATTTCAATTTTTAGTAACGGACATTGCCTGTTAGTTGGTGTTCCTGGATTAGCAAAGACACTTTTGGTAAATACTGTTTCAGAAGCGTTGGGTTTGAGTTTTAATAGAATTCAGTTCACTCCAGATTTAATGCCTTCAGATATCATTGGTTCTGAGATTTTGGATGAATCTAGAAGCTTCAAATTTATTCCGGGACCCTTGTTTTCAAACTTGATTTTGGCAGATGAGATAAACAGAACACCACCAAAGACACAATCGGCATTGTTAGAAGCTATGCAGGAAAAGAAAATAACAACAGGTGGGAAAACTTATGAATTACCACAGCCATTTTTTGTTTTAGCAACGCAGAACCCAATTGAACAGGAGGGAACATATCCGCTTCCTGAAGCACAATTAGACCGATTTATGTTTAATATTTGGTTGGACTATCCTAATTTGGAGGAAGAGTTGAATATTGTTAAATCTACAACCACAAACTATTCTGCGTCTGTAGATAAAGTTATGGGTGGGGAGGAAATAATGTTTTTCCAACAACTTATTCGAAAAATACCAGTACCTGACAATGTACTGGAGTATGCAGTAAAATTGGCTGCTAGTACTAGACCAAATACTGAGAATTCTCCGCAAATGGTAAATGATTTTCTAAGCTGGGGAGCGGGGCCAAGAGCATCTCAATTTTTAGTTGTTGGAGCAAAGTGTCATGCGGCCATAAGTGGGAAGTATTCTCCCGATATTGAAGATGTTAAAGCTGTAGCGGAGCCTATTTTGCGTCATAGAATTGTTCGTAATTATAAGGCTGAAGCAGAAGGTTATTCTATTGAAAGAATCATTAAGGAGCTGCTTTAAGTTGCTCGACTTCTTCTTTTAATTTATCGTCGGCTATCTTTTTTTGCTTTTCAGATTCTTTTAGAATTTTTGAAGCCTCATTTGGGTTGGAAGCATCTTCTTCACCAAATCTTTTGTTTGTGACCTTAGATTTTGTTCTACCCTTTGGGTCAGCCCAAGCAGGAATTACTTCTTGAACTAAACTCCAATAGTTACCATTCCAATCATAAGCATCAAAAGTAACGTCTGCTCCATAATACTCGTATATTCCTTCTAAATTTGAACTTGGAGGAGCTAGATGGCTAAATGAGATTCGTTCTAGTTCTTTTTCAAAGTTCAAATTCATCGAATTTTGACCGCCGAATTCAAAAATGACTCTAGATTGTACAGTAAGATTATTCCTGAAAATTGGCGCGCCAAAAATTGTTTTTCCTGTTTTATCAAACCAGAGAACTTCAATGTATTTTTTGTTTGTTAACAGATCATTCCCATCCCAAGCTAATAAGGTGTAAAATGTTTGAAACCGGCTTTTGACTGGAATAATTTTATAATAAAGAGCAGGTAGCCAATTATTAACTCCTAATTTTTGGTTGACAAGCTCTTCTCTTGCAAATGTTGAATCTAATGGCTGAAGAACCTCTAAGGTATATTCATTATTTAGTTTTTTAATAATGAGGCATTTGTATTGATTCGATCCATCTACATACGAAATTTCCCAATTAAAAATCCTAAAAGTAGAGTCGGGCGATGTCAAAATAGTGAGGCTCTTTACGCGATCGAAAGAGTGGCGAAAAGCATGTTTTTTATTTAAGTTGAACGAGAGTTCTTTTATTAGCAATTGATTGATGCTATCTTTTTCAATAGTCGGTAATTCTTGAAGGACAGCATTTGCAAGATATTCTATCCGATCTTGATCAATGATTTGATTTTCTGTTATGTCAACTGTACCAATACCTACACTGCTTTGGGCTAATAAATAGAATTGGGAGCAAAAAAAAAGTGCAATTGTTGACAGAATTCGCATATTCATAAATTTAGAATGTTAGCGTATATAAAACAACAATTGCACCGAAATCGTATAAAGTAACCACACTAAATGTGAAGTGCTTCTTTTTTAGATAATAATTCTTCTTTAGTCTCTCTTACGTCTGGATCATCAACACAACAATCTACAGGACATACAGCAGCGCATTGTGGCTCATCGTGAAACCCTACGCACTCCGTGCATTTATCAGGCACTATGTAGTAATAATCGAGGCTAACAGGTTCGTTTTCGACGTCGGCACCTATTACGTCACCCTTTGATGTTTTGAAATCATCTGATATTCCTGTTCCATCTGAAAATCTCCATTCTTCACCGCCTTCATAAATGGCATTGTTAGGACATTCTGGCTCACAAGCTCCACAGTTAATACATTCGTCTGTTATAATAATTGCCATTGAGGTCTAGTTTATGTTTGTAATTTTGTATCAAAACCAATGAGCAATTCAATTGGTTCAAATTAGGATGCAAAATTAACGTTTTAAGTATAAAATAGACATGAATTCAGAGACTAAAAAATCAACTCTTATAGCGTTAGGTCAATTCTTTAAGGAGAGTTTGAATTATAACAATGACAGTGCTTATCTGTTTGAAAACAAGATTCTTGAGCAAGAGATTATCATGGCTTCTAAATTTATTGAAACGGCTTACCGAGAAAATGGATGGTTTACAAAAGATTCTGTAATGGCAGTCTATGCGGCTTGGGCGAACTCTTTAGAGAAGAATAAAGTCGAGCAGTGGTTGGTTAATTACAATTTGGAAACGAATAAAAATCATAAAGTAGGGGTGATTATGGCTGGCAATTTACCTTTGGTTGGTTTGCATGACGCACTTTGTGTCATAATTAGTGGGAATATATTACATGCAAAGCTTTCTTCAAAAGATAGGAGTTTGATGCTGCTAGTTTTGAAGGTTATTAAAAAAATAATTCCAAACGCCGATCAAGTACAAATAGTAGAACAATTGAAAGATGTTGACGGCTTAATTGCAACAGGAAGCGACAATTCTGCTCGTTATTTTGATTATTACTTTAAAGACAAAAAACGAATTATTAGAAAAAACAGGACGTCAGTTGCGGTTCTAAGAGGGGAAGAAAGCGAAGATGACTTACTTGGATTGAGTCACGATATATTTCGACATTTTGGTTTGGGATGCAGAAATGTAACAAAGCTATATTTACCAAAAGGCTATGATTTAGATATCGTTTTTAAAGCACTATTCCATTATCAAGAAATAGGAAATCATAACAAGTACGCAAATAACTATGACTACAATAAAGCTGTTTATTTATTGAGTCAAGCAGAATTAATTGAAAACGGTTTTCTGCTGATGAAAGAGGACGAAGGAATTCATTCTCCGGTAGGAGTATTGTTTTATGAGTTTTACGATAATATGGAAGACGTTAAAAGAGTCATTGAAAATCTAAAAGATGAGCTTCAATGCGTCGTTTCTAATGAAGATTTGCCTCAAAGAGTTTCATTTGGTAAAGCGCAATCTCCTGAATTATGGGATTATGCTGATGGAATAGATACCATTGAATTTCTATTGAATTAATTGTCTATTGAAATTCGTAGGCTCCGGCATCGGGTAATCCGTCTGAAGACGGTCTATCATTTCCATTCAAATCTCGGGGGATACTGTTGCCAATTGTTATGTTTCCTATATTCCTAGCTTTCGAATTGTCATACAATTCAAAGTCTCCATCTTCTGCATCATTAAAAATTTCGTCAATAGGGTTTTTTAATATGTTTTGATATTTATTAGCATTGGAGGTATTTTCATCTGTTTTCAAGATAGAATTCAATACCGTAACATTTGAACTACCGTTGTTAATTACTTCGATATTAAATTCAGAATCGATAGTGCCATATATAATGGAATTCCGGATGGCTACATTAGGAGTATCTACAAATATAGAAGCGCCAACTGTATAGTTATTCTTTATGAATACGGAAGGTGTTTCTCTGCCAGTTCCACTTGCGTAATTTGCAAATGTGCAATGATCGAACCTCCAATTCCCCAATGCTTGTAGCACAGCATTGTATTCTCCACAGTTTGATATAACTGTATTTTCAGCTGCTAAATTAAAATAGGCTGAAAGAATGCCTATGCCAGAGCAATTTTTAATAATTGTATTCTTCAAGTTGAGATTACCTAACTCCGCCGGGTTGCCATTTAAGAATAAAGCTTCTGCTTGAATTCCAACAAAGGCATTCTGTATGACTGCAAAGTTAATATCATTGAAGGCACCTTCATTAATCCAAATCCGATCCCATTGTCCTGGTAGGTCTTCATATCCGGGTTCTAGTCTATCTCCTCTGAAAATAACGGGCTTTTGTTTTGTTCCACGCACTGTTAAAGAGCCACCACGGTATACCCACATTCCGCCACCATTGTGAAAATGGATTTTAGTACCTGCTTCAATTGTGAGCTTATCCAATGTATCGATAGCAATAAAACCATAAACTACAATTGGCAAACTATCTGTCCAAGTTACATCCACAGGCGGTACAGCGTCACTACAAGGTCCTGTTAAACAAGTAAAATCAGGTAAGCCACGGTTAAATGATGTTGGGGTGTAATAAATGGCATTTTGTCCCCATGCTGTTAATACAACACGCTGTTGATTGCCGTTGGTATTGAACTCTATATAATCCTCTATAACAAAAGGATTTAGAGCATTGCCTGGGTTAACTGTTACTTCTATAAAGGCGAATAAACTATCTTCTGCAGGAATTTCAAGATCCTGAATGTTATTTCCGGAAAGGCCATCAATATTGATTCGAAAAGATGAGTTTGTTCCACCATTCAGACGGATAGAGCTTATTTTAATGGTTTTCTTATGCGGATTGTAGATTCTGAAATTTTTGGTGACTGAACCAATAGTAGTAAATACCGTGTCAAATGAAATTGAATCAGTTGAGAATTCAAGTTTGGCGCTATTATCTTCAATAAAATCATCATCTCGTCTGCATGAGAAAATAACACTAACAACAAGTATTAAAAGAATAATTCGGGCAAATTTCATAAATGCAAATATATACCTACCAAACGAGGAAAACTTAGATTATTGCTTTACAAATTCCAAGATTTAAGTAAGCCAATCAGTTCATTTTGTATGGCAATGGTTTTGTCCCTTGCATACCACAATTGTACCTCCTTTACAAATTCACTGTAGTCTCCATTTTCTAGTTTTTTGAATTCCGTAACCATAAATTGTGCTGTTTCTGGCCGAGGGCCCCATGTGCCAATTATTTCTAAAGTAGAAGAATCCAAGGCAATTAATTTAGGAATAGAACGTCCTCCATTGGTTAAGAAAGCATCCATGAGTGCTAAATTTTCATCTCTTAAAACTAGTTTTAGATCTATATTGTTGGTGTGTTCTAGAAGTTTATTAAGCACAGGAATGTTTTGAGCAGCATCGCCACACCACCCTTCAGTAATAACCAAAAATGTCATTTCTCGAGTTAGTTTTTTTAAAACATCTTGAAGCTCTTGTTGCAATTGGATCGTTTTGTTCAAACGTTTCATCCGCTGAACATTCATTTTGCCATAACCTACCATCGCTTCACTCTGATTACCTCCAGTGGTTTTATCCTCAGCTAATAAATCTTGAAGCAAATTCATATAGGTGTCAT
Source organism: uncultured Flavobacteriales bacterium (assembly GCA_913059105.1). Classification (GTDB taxonomy): domain Bacteria; phylum Bacteroidota; class Bacteroidia; order Flavobacteriales_E; family Vicingaceae; genus NORP294. Next base: position 26,348 of record CAJXRL010000003.1, on the reverse strand, counting down.
AGCTCATTGCATTATTGAGCACTTCCTTTGTGATGATTGACTTGGTTTGAGTTTCCATGAGATAATTTTGTGCAAATTTAAGCCTGAATTTTGAGATAGTGGGTAACAAATACGACAGACTGAAAGGCTATTTTTGTAAAATATATATACCTACTTGTGAAACGACAATTTATTAAAACAGCAGATGGTTCAACTTCTATTTATTTGGAAGAAATGGATGAGCATTACCATTCAAAACATGGGGCAATAGTGGAATCTAATCACATTTTTATTAAAAATGGATTGTTATCTAAATCCGGGGTGAACGAAATTGCCGTATTTGAAGTTGGCATGGGCACAGGATTAAACGTGATGACCACCATCAAAGCAGCGCAAGAACATGAACTGATTGTCAATTACCACGCTGTTGAGGCTTTTCCAATAATAGAGGAGGAACTTAGTTTTATTAATTTTTCGGAACTACTTTCTATTGAAGAAGGCTTGTTTCGTAAAATCCATTCTGCTCCTTGGGAAAAGCCAGCTCAACTTATGCCGAACTTTAAACTCACTAAATATCAAACAAAGTTAAATGAGTTAGTATTGAAAACAGAACAATTCGATGTTATTTATTTTGATGCATTTGCCCCTGAAAAGCAAGGGGAAATGTGGTCAGAGGAGATATTTATAAAAATGTTCGATTCATTGAAACACGGAGGTAGTTTAGTAACTTATTGCGTGAAAGGAGTAATTCGACGTAGATTGCAAGCAGTTGGTTTTACTGTTGAAAAGCTAAAAGGACCTGAAGGGGGAAAGCGAGAAATGTGCAGGGCTTGGAAGATTTGAAACTGAGCGAAAAAAACGGTACGTGTGACAGACGATTGTGTGGCAAAAAGTATTAAGCAGGAAATGTATGAAGATTAGGTTAAGTAAAGCATCCTAATCGCTAACTGCTAAACTCTAAATAAAATGAAACCTGAATTAAAGCAAAAAATAGACGAAGCAAAGGCTAATAGAAAGGAAGTGAATAAATTTTTTGGCAAGATCGCAAAACGACCACCCAAGAATTTAGACGACATTTTCCATGAATTACATGATAAAGCTTTTGAAAAAATTGATTGTTTAGACTGCGCCAATTGCTGTAAAACAACTTCGCCAATTTTTTATGATAAAGATGTGGAACGTATGGCGGCTCATTTTAGAATAAAGCCTGCCAAATTTTTTGATGAATATTTAAAAACAGACGAAGACGGAGATCAAGTATTAAAATTATCGCCTTGCCCATTTTTGTTAGAGGATAACAAATGCATGGCGTATGACTCTAGACCAAAAGCCTGCAGAGAATTTCCACATACAAATCGTAAAAGAATGCATCAAATTCTAGATATAACTGCTAAAAATACTCGATTGTGTCCCGCTGTTGCACATGTAGTTTCTAATATGTTAAAGAGTTCTAAGACATAAAAAAACCTTGCTATTCTATATTAATAGAACTAACAAGGTTTTTTAAGGATTTAAATTTCCTTAACTAAAGTAATCTTTCATTCGGCCAAAGAAACCTTTGTCTTGTGCGGTTGGGCTTGGGACAAAATTTTCTGAATCTTTTAATTTCTCTATTATTCCTTTCTCCTCTTTAGAAAGTGTTTGAGGAGTCCAAACATTTACATTCACCATTTGGTCCCCTGTTCTGTATCCGTTCACATCAGGAATGCCTTTATTCCGAAGTCGTAGGACTTTTCCTCCTTGCGTTCCTGGCTCAATTTTTATTTTAGCCTTTCCGTTCACGGTTGGAACGGTAATGTCTGTACCTAAAATTGCATCTGGAAATGGGATGTATAAATCGTATAAAATGTTGTTACCATCTCTCTTTAATTCTTCATGTTCCTCTTCTTCAATTGCAACAATTAAATCTCCAGCTACGCCATTTCTTGCACCCATATTTCCTTTTCCAGAAACAGAAAGTTGCATTCCATCTTCCACACCTGCAGGAATTTTTAATTCTATTGTATCATCGTCTTTTACAATTCCATCACCATGACAAGAATTACACTTATTGGTAATTATTTTACCATCGCCACCGCATGTAGGGCAGGTTGATGCTGTTTGCATTTGGCCCAGAAAAGTATTTGTTATTCTGTTCACTTGCCCTGCACCTTTGCATGTATCGCAAGTAGTAAATCCGCCAGAGCCACCTTCAGCACCTGAACCGGAACAAGGATTACAACTGATGAATTTTTTTACTTTAATTTTCTTTTCAACTCCGTTGACTACATCTGCTAAAGTCATTTTAACCTTTACTCTAATATTACTTCCTCGGTTGACTCTTCGGCCTCCACGACCACCGCCGCCACCAAAACCGCTAAAGCCACCGCCACCGCCGCCACCGAATATATCACCAAACTGCGAGAATATGTCGTCCATATTCATTCCACCGCCACCGCCACCGCCGAAGCCGCCGCCGCCCATTCCTGCATGACCGAATCTGTCAAACTTGGCTTTTTTCTCGTCGTTGCTTAGAATTTCGTATGCTTCAGCTGCTTCTTTGAATTTATCTTCCGCTTCCTTATTATCAGGGTTCTTATCCGGATGGAATTTCAATGCAAGCTTTCTGTACGCCTTTTTTATTTCTTGAGCTGTAGCGCTTTTTTCAACACCTAATACTTCGTAATAATCTCTTTTAGACATGATTGGGTTTTATTTTCCTACAACTACTTTGGCAAAACGGATCACTTTTTCTTTCAAAGTGTAACCTTGCTCTACCACATCAACTACTTTGCCTTTTAACTCATCGTTTGGTGCAGGTATTTGAGTTATAGCTTCATGAATTTCGCTATCAAAATTGCTACCAATAATATCTGCCATTGGCTCTAATCCATTTGACTTAAAAATGTTTGAAAACTTATTAAAAATCAAATCAACACCTACTTTCAAACTGTCATAGTCTTGGCTGTCTTCCATTGACTTTTTGGCACGTTCAAAGTCATCCATTACAGGTAATAAAGCTTTGAAAATATCTTCTCCAGCTGTTTTATAAAGCTCTAATTTCTCCTTCTGCGTTCTTCTTCTGAAGTTATCAAATTCTGAATACAGCCTTAGGTGTTTGTCCTTTAATTCTTGAATTTCAATATCTTTCTTCTCAGTATCGCTTAATTCTTCTATAGGATTTGACTCCTCATTTGATGTAGCTTCTTCTTGTTCCAAAGTATTCTCAATCTTATCTTCTTGCTCTTCTACTGAATTTTTTTCGTCTTTCATGTTGGAAGTTTTTGTTATCCAAAGCTCCTTTTCAAATGCTTTGCCACGTTTGTTGATTGCCATTTTGACAGAATAAAAAGAGCTTAACAGTGGAATAACCAGTGGGCAATGCTGAGACTTATATATAATCTAATGCTGATGACATTAATTAAACAATATCAAAAACTACCTTGATAAGTTACAGTAAATAAAAAACGCCTAGATAAGTAAATCTAGGCGTTCAGCGTAAGTTATGTTCTGGTGTTTTATTTCAGTACTAAATTGTTCAAAAGCATTCCTAAATTCTGTCCTCTAACACTCGGTCCTTTTCCAACAATGATACCATCTCCATCAATTAAAATGGCAAAAGGTATGCCTCCAAATCTATAGTCAGCTCGTGGCGCCGTTTCCCACACCTTCAAATCACTTACATGATTTGCCCAACTCAATTTATCTTGCATAATTGCGTTTTGCCATTTTTCTTTGGATTTATCTAAAGAAACGCTGTAAACCGTAAAACCTTTCCCATTTTCAAATTTCGAATCTTTGAACTTATTATAAGTTGCAACCACATTTGGATTCTCTCTTCTACAAGGTCCACACCAAGCTGCCCAAAAATCAATTAATACCATTTTCCCTTTCAAATCAGATAAGGCGATTGCTTTGCCATTAGGATCGTTCAATTTAATTTCAGGTGCTTTATTTCCAATATTTAAACCAACCGTTACTTCCTTTCCATCAATGATTACTTTCTCTGTGGTGGTTGAAGAGTTGGTAAATGCTAATAGAGTCAACGACGATACTAGAACACAAACTGCTATATATTTATTTAATTTCATAATTGATATTTTTTTAATTAAAACACAAATGGTGCCGAATCCTAAAATTACACGAAAAGAACGATTCTAGAATTCAAAAATTGTTAAAAGAGGTCAAAAAAACAAAATTCCTACAATCCAACTTAATTGCCAGTGGTTCGTTTAATTTCTGCTCCAATTGCATTTAGACGTTCGTCAATTTTACCATAACCTCTATCAATCTGCTCAATGTTATGGATCAAACTTTTCCCTTTAGCCGACATAGCAGCAATCAAAAGTGAAACTCCCGCTCTTATATCAGGCGAGGTCATTTGAATTCCTCTTAACTTGTTTTGGTTGTTTAGCCCAATTACCGTTGCTCTATGCGGATCGCATAATATAATTTGCGCACCCATGTCAATCAACTTATCAGTGAAGAATAAACGACTCTCGAACATCTTTTGATGAATCAATACAGACCCTTTAGCTTGTGTCGCAACTACTAAAATAATACTCAGTAAATCTGGGGTAAAACCAGGCCAAGGAGCATCGGATATAGTCATGATTGAACCGTCAATAAAGGTTTCAATCTCATAACTCTCTTGAGCTGGGATATACAAATCATCTCCTTTAAGCTCTATTCTTATGCCTAATTTTCTGAAAGTATCGGGTATGATACCTAAGTCAGGGTAAGAAACGTCTTTAATCGTAATTTCGGATCCAGTCATAGCTGCTAAACCGATGAAACTGCCAATTTCAATCATGTCTGGAAGTACTCGATGAGTGCATCCTCCTAAAGATTCAACTCCTTCAATTGTTACTAAGTTCGAACCAATACCGCTAATCTTAGCACCCATTCGGTTTAACATTTTACAAAGTTGTTGCAAATAAGGTTCACAAGCCGCATAATAAATAGTTGTAGTTCCCTTTGCTAAAACAGCCGCCATTATAATGTTAGCTGTTCCTGTTACAGATGCCTCGTCTAAAAGCATGTAACATCCTTTTAGGTTATTCGCTTCAACTTTATAGAATTTATTCTCTTTGTTGTAAATGAATTTTGCTCCTAATTTCTGAAAGCCAATGAAGTGAGTATCTAGCCTTCTTCTTCCTATTTTGTCTCCACCTGGTCTAGGAATATAACCTTTCCCAAATCTTGAAAGTAAAGGACCTAAAATCATTACTGAGCCTCTTAGTCCTGAACCTTTTTTCTTAAACTCTTGGGTATTCAAGTATTCAATGTCAATTTCGTCTGCTTGAAAAGTATAGGTTTTACATCCGGCTGCTGTAGCTGAATTTGGAATTTCTGACACCTTTACACCTAAATCTTTCAATAAGTCAATCAACTTATTGACATCTATGATGTCGGGAATATTTTCAATGGTTACCTTTTCAGGAGTAAGTAGTACAGCACATAGAATCTGAAGTGCTTCGTTTTTTGCTCCTTGAGGAGTCAGGTCGCCTTTTAACTTTTTGCCACCGGTAATTTCAAAAGTTCCCATTGAGGTAGTATCGTTTTAATATTTCTTTTTTACTTTGTAATTCTTTCTTTTCGGATTCTGTTTTTTTCTGCCTTTGGTGTTGTTCGAACTAATTGCAGTGTTTCTAGGACTAATGTCTTTTGTGGCCATTAATTCTAAACCTTCTTTTACCTCTAACTTGCCTCGTGAAATTCTTTTAATATCTGAAATAATTTGGGCATCATCAACAGAGCTTCTACCCCAAGTTAAATAATGCTTCTTCATGAGGTTTGCGATAGATTCAATTAAAGCATCTTTTTCTTCGCCCTCTTCCATTTCAACAGCTGTGTCGATTAATTTTTGTGCGCCCAATCCATAATGCTTAAACCTTATGTTTCCGTCAGGATATACCATGCGGTTAGGTTTTTCCATAAACTGCTCAGGAGAAGGGGTAGGATATGGAGACTCTACATCCAATTTAAAATTGGACATGATGTGTACATGATCCCAAAGTTTGTGAGTGAAGTCAGGCACATCTCTCAAGTGTGGATTTAATTGTCCCATAACGTCAACTATGGCTAACACCATTTTATTTCGTTCTTCTTTGTCTTCTAATTTAATTGCATGATCAATCAATTGTTGAATATGTCTTCCATATTCAGGAATAATCATTTTAGAACGAGTTGTATTGTAATTCATTTGTTCTTTTATGTTCTCTGTTATTTTTATAGATAGGGGCTGATCGGAATAATATCGATTTAAACTTTCAATATTCTAAGTTTCGCAAATTTCAGTAGTAATTGCTTCTCTCCAACCGCATCAAATTTAATGGTAGCCTTTCGATTTGGTTCTATTCCTTCCATATCGGTAACCTCTCCTTTTCCAAAACGTAAATGCTCTACTCTCAAACCTATTTCAACTTTGCTAGCTGAAGCTGCAAATGTAGGGTCAACAGGTCGCTTAGAAGCGTCAATGCTCACCATTTTTTTGTGCGGTGGAATAATCTTTGGCTCGGGAACTTTTGGAGTTTTCTTTGTGACTTTCGACATACCTTTTTTTAATGTACTTCTATAATTTATTGGCTGAGTTCCGAAAAAATCACCTGATTCATTGTTAAACGAGCCTTTTGACTTTTCTGTTGGGGTATCATATTCCAAGAACCGATCATCAATTTCTTCTATAAAACGACTTGGTTCACAATAGATTAGGTTTCCCCAACGGTATCGACTAGCAGAATACGAAAGCCTTACCTCTTTCTCAGCACGTGTCAAAGCTACATAAAATAGTCGTCTTTCTTCTTCTAAATCCGGCCTCGATGAAAGAGACATCTGGGAAGGGAATAAGTTCTCTTCTAATCCAACAATAAAAACATAAGGAAATTCTAGCCCTTTTGCCGCATGAATAGTCATTAATGAAACCTTATTGTTGTCGCTTTTATCGTCCTTGTCAGTATCGGTTAACAGAGCAATATCTTGAAGAAAAACCGCTAGCGATTTTTCTTGCCCTTCTTCAATTTGTGGGCTATCTAAATCAATCGCTTTTGCAACGTCATCTTCAACAAATTCTTTTATCCCATTAAGTAATTCTTGAATGTTGTCATATTTGGCAACTCCCTCAGGAGTTTTATCTGAAAAAAGGTCATTCGTTAAGGTAGAAGTTTTAGCAATGTCTTCTACCAATTCATGAGCGTTCTTTTTAGTTGATAAGTTGTTGAAATTGCGTATCATGTCTACAAAGAACATGATCTTGTTTTTGGCACCACTTTGAATTTGGAATGCGCTAAAATTTTCGGAACTAATAATTTTCCAAATGCTTTTGTCTTCTGCATTAGCAGCGAAAATTATTTTATCTAAAGTAGTTTTACCAATTCCACGAGCAGGGTAATTAATTACTCTCTTTAATGCTTCGTCATCATCGGGGTTAATTGCTAATCTGCAATAACATAACAAATCTTTGATTTCTTTCCGCTGATAGAAAGAAGTTCCTCCGTATATACGATAAGGAACATCCTTTTTTCTAAGGGATTCTTCCATTGCTCGAGATTGAGCATTTGTCCGGTAAAGAATAGCAAAAGCTGAATTCTGCGCCTGATTATTATGTTTTAATTCAATGATGTTATTGGCAACTAAATTTCCTTCTTCATTGTCAGTTAGTGTTCGGCTCACTTTAATTCTCGCCCCTTCTTCATTGTCTGTCCAAACCGTTTTGTCAAGCTGGTCTTTGTTGTTATCTATAATATGGTTGGCAGCATTTACAATATTTTTTGTTGAACGATAATTCTGTTCTAATTTAAAAGTAACTGCATCTGGATAGTCTTTCTGAAAATTTAGAATATTTTGAATATTAGCACCACGAAACGCATAAATACTTTGTGCATCGTCACCTACTACACAAACATTCTCATTGAGAGCCGCTAACTTTTTTACTATAACATATTGCGAAAAGTTGGTATCCTGATACTCATCTACTAATATGTACTTGAATCTATGCTGATACTTATTCAAGGTTTCAGGAAAATCCTTCAGCAAGATGTTTGTCTTGAAAAGCAAGTCATCAAAATCCATAGCAGCCGCTTTAAAACAGCGTCTTTCGTATTCTTTATAAATTTCACCAATTTTAGGTTTGGCCATCTGCCGATCTTCTGCTTGTATAGTAGTATTGTTGTTGTACGCCGCTGCAGAAAGTAAATTATTCTTCGCCGATGAGATCCTATTTAGGACTAATCCTACCTTATATACCTTATCATCCACCCCAATATCTTTCATGATACCTTTTAATAGACTTTTAGAGTCCGCGGTATCATATATAGTAAAGTTGGAAGGGTAATGTAGTTTCTCAGCTTCGCTTCTCAGTATTCTTGCAAATACGGAGTGAAAAGTTCCCATCCATAAATTTTTAGCTTCTCCTTCACCAACAATTTTACCAATCCGATCTTTCATTTCTCGAGCAGCTTTATTGGTAAAGGTTAGCGCCAATATATTAAAAGGGTCAACTCCATTGTGCATCAAATGAGCAATTTTCATGGTCAGCACTCTTGTTTTTCCTGAGCCTGCTCCGGCAATAACCATGGTAGGTCCTTTCGAGCGCATTACTGCCTCTTTCTGTGAAGGGTTTAGTCCGTCTAAATAATCCATAGGACAAAGGTAGTGAAACAAGGTATCTCTGCTTTTATTCATGAATAAAATACGGGCGTAAGTTTTACACATGCACATGAAAAGGTGAATTGTGATGTAAGTATCATTTTTTTTTAAACAATTTGCCGATTTTTGTTGGGTTAAAATATATTCTCAATACCGCTCTCAGCCTCGTTTTAAAGATTTATCAACAATTGCTTTAAAAAAAAAGATTTCGTCGATTGATTTTAGAAAATAAACTATTACATTTGCGTCCCCAAAATTTGGGGCAAATATTACATTGACATATTTAAAAGCTTATGCCAACTATACAACAACTGGTAAGAAAAGGTAGAATTAAATTAGAGAAGAAGAGTAAGTCTGCTGCATTAGACTCATGTCCTCAAAGACGTGGTGTTTGTGTAAGAGTTTACACTACTACTCCTAAGAAGCCAAACTCTGCAATGAGAAAAGTTGCAAGGGTAAGATTGACAAATCAGAAAGAGGTGAATGCCTATATTCCTGGTGAAGGTCATAACTTACAAGAACACTCGATTGTGTTAGTAAGAGGTGGAAGAGTTAAGGATTTACCTGGTGTGAGATATCACATCGTAAGAGGAGCTCTAGATACTGCAGGTGTTGCAGGTAGGACTCAAAGAAGATCAAAGTACGGTGCTAAAAGACCGAAGAAATAATTATTAACCATCATTTAAGTAGGAAAAAATGAGAAAAGCGAGAGCGAAAAAGAGACCTCTACTTCCAGACCCTAAATTTCAGAGTCAGTTAGTTACAAGGTTTGTAAACAATTTGATGCTTCATGGAAAGAAGAGCATCGCCTACAGTATTTTTTACGATGCAATGGCAATCGTAGATGAGAAGGTAGAAGAAGGTGGACTAGAGACGTGGAAGAAAGCATTAATAAATGTAACACCAGCAGTCGAAGTTCGAAGTAGAAGAGTTGGAGGGGCAACTTTCCAAATTCCACAACCTATTAGAGACGATAGAAAAACGTCAATGGGTATGAAGTGGTTGATTCTTTATTCTAAGAAAAGAAATGAGAAGACAATGGCTCAGAAGTTGGCAAACGAATGTATGGCTGCTGCTAAAGAAGAAGGTGCTGCTCACAAGAAGAAAGAAGATACGCATAGAATGGCAGAGGCTAATAAAGCTTTCTCTCACTTTAGATTTTAATATCAGAAAGATTTAATAGCAATGGCTAAAAGAGATTTATCACTTACTAGAAACATCGGTATTGCTGCTCACATTGACGCAGGAAAAACTACAACTACTGAAAGAGTATTGTATTATGCTGGTGTAAGTCACAAAATTGGAGAAGTTCACGATGGTGCTGCAACCATGGATTGGATGGATCAAGAGCAAGAAAGAGGTATCACAATTACTTCTGCTGCTACTACTGTATTTTGGGAATATAGAGGACAAGAATATCACATCAATATTATTGACACTCCTGGACACGTTGACTTTACGGTTGAAGTGAATCGTTCGTTAAGAGTGTTGGATGGCTTAGTTTTCTTATTTTCTGCTGTTGATGGTGTAGAGCCACAATCAGAAACAAACTGGAGATTAGCCGATAACTATAATGTAGCTCGTATAGGATTTGTTAATAAGATGGACCGTCAAGGTGCTAACTTTTTAATGGTTTGTAAGCAAGTTAAAGAAATGCTTGGTAGTAATGCAGTGCCATTACAATTGCCAATTGGAGGAGAAGAAACATTTAAAGGCGTTGTTGATTTAATTAACAACCGTGGAATTGTTTGGAATGAGGAAGATAAAGGAATGACCTTCGAAGAAGTGCCAATTCCTGAAGATATGCTTGAAGAGGTCGCTGAATACCGTGAGAAGCTTTTAGAAGCAATCGCTGAATTTGACGACACTTTGATGGAAAAGTATTTTGAAGATCCAGATTCAATTTCTGAAAAAGAAATTTTGGCAGCATTAAGAGCAGCTACAATTTCAATGAAAATTGTACCTATGGTATGTGGTTCTGCCTTTAAGAATAAAGGTGTTCAAACCATGTTGGATTACGTGATGGAATTATTGCCATCACCAATGGATACAGAAGCTATTATCGGAACAAATCCTGATACTGAAGCTGAGGAATCAAGACTTCCATCAGTAGACGAGCCATTTGCTGCATTAGCATTTAAAATTGCAACAGATCCTTTCGTAGGTAGACTTTGTTTTGTTAGAGCTTATTCTGGAATATTGAATTCAGGTTCATATATCATGAACATGAGAACTCAAAGGAAAGAGCGTATTTCTAGAATTTTCCAAATGCACGCTAACAAGCAGAACCAAATTGATGCATTACATGCAGGAGATATTGGTGCATTAGTAGGATTTAAAGACATTAGAACAGGAGATACATTAACAGAAATAGGTAAACCAATTGTACTGGAATCTATGGACTTTCCAGATCCAGTTATCGGTATTGCTATTGAGCCAAAAACTCAAGCAGATGTTGATAAAATGGGAATGGCTCTGGCTAAGTTATCTGAAGAAGATCCAACATTAACTATTCACACAGACGAAGATTCAGGTCAAACTGTATTGAGCGGAATGGGTGAGTTGCACTTGGATATTATCTTAGATCGTTTAAAGAGAGAATTTAAAGTTGAATGTAATCAAGGAGCTCCTCAGGTTGCATACAAAGAGGCAATTTCAGAAACTGTTGAACATAGAGAAGTTTATAAGAAGCAGTCTGGTGGTAGAGGTAAATTCGCAGATATTTCTATTATAATCGGCCCCGTAGATGATGTAGAAGAGGCAGATGGTCTAGAGTTTATTGACAAAATTAAAGGGGGACGTATTCCAAAAGAATTTATTCCGTCTATTGAGAAAGGATTTAAAGATTCAATGAGCAATGGAGTTCTTGCAGGTTATCCAATGGATAGTTTGAAAGTAACATTGTTAGATGGATCATTCCACGCAGTGGATTCGGATCAATTATCTTTTGAATTAGCAGCTAAGATGGCCTTTAAGGAGGCTATTCCAAGATCAAAGCCTGTTCTTTTAGAGCCAATCATGAAGTTAGAAGTGGTTACTCCGGAAGAAAATATGGGTGATATCGTTGGTGATTTAAATAGACGAAGAGGTCAAGTTGACGGAATGGATGACAGAAACGGAGCGAAGGTGATTAAAGCTAAAGTGCCATTATCAGAAATGTTTGGTTATGTTACTGCTTTAAGAACGATGTCTTCAGGTAGAGCTACATCAAGTATGGAGTTCTCTAACTTCGACACCGCTCCAAGAGGAATAGCAGATGAAGTAATTGCAGTAGCTAAAGGAAAAGTACAAGCTTAATAACAAGAAAGTATGAATCAGAAAATTCGAATAAAGCTTAAATCATACGATTTCAACCTAGTTGATAAATCGGCTGAGAAAATAGTTAAAACTGTAAAATCTACAGGAGCTGTTGTTAGTGGACCAATTCCATTGCCAACGCAAAAGAGAATTTACACGGTATTAAAATCACCACACGTTAACAAAAAGGCAAGAGAGCAGTTTGAGTTATCTTCTTATAAAAGATTACTTGACATCTATAGTTCTACTTCTAAAACAGTAGATGCCTTGATGAAGCTTGAATTACCAAGTGGAGTAGACGTTGAAATTAAAGTATAAACAATTTTAAAGCAATAAAATGCCAGGTTTATTAGGAAAAAAAATAGGAATGACTAGTGTCTTTAGTACCGAGGGTAAAAACATACCATGTACAGTGATAGAGGCCGGTCCTTGTGTTGTTACGCAAGTAAAAACCGAAGAAACAGATGGCTACAATTCTGTTCAGATTGCATATGGCGACAAAAAGGAGAAGAATACTTCTGCAGCTATGATGGGTCACTTCAAAAAAGCAAATACTTCACCAAAACGAAAGTTGATTGAAGTTAAAGGCTATGAAGATAGAAAAGTAGGTGATGAAATTACAATTGACGTTTTTGAGGAAGGTCAATGGGTAGATGTTACTGCAACTTCAAAAGGTAAAGGATTTCAAGGTGTTGTTAAAAGACACGGATTTTCTGGAGTTGGAGATGCAACGCACGGACAACATAACAGATTAAGAGCTCCCGGTTCAATTGGAGCAGGTTCTGATCCATCAAGAGTGTTCAAAGGAACAAGAATGGCGGGTCAAATGGGTAATGCTAAAGTAACTGTTCAAAATTTGAAGGTTGTTAAGGTGTATGCCGAAAAGAACTTGATAGTAATTAAGGGCTCGGTGCCAGGTGCAAACGGATCGATGGTTTTCATCAACAACTAAAATACGGAGGATTAAGAAATGGAATTAAGTATTTTAAATAAAGACGGTAAGGCCGGCAAGAAAGTAAAATTATCGGATGCGATATTTGCTGTTGAGCCGAATGATCATGCAATCTATTTAGATGTTAAGCAGTACTTGGCTAATCAAAGACAAGGTACTAGTAAGTCTAAGGAGAGAGCTGAGATTTCAGGTAGTACTAGAAAGATAAAGAAACAGAAAGGAACTGGTACAGCCAGGGCTGGTAGTATTAAGTCTCCTTTATTCAGAGGTGGGGGTACAGTTTTTGGTCCAAGACCGAGAAATTATTCATTCAAATTGAATAAAAAGTTGAAGAATTTGGCTAGATGTTCTGCTTTTACGCACAAAGCAAAATCTGGAGATTTACTTATTTTGGAAGATTTCCAGATGGATGCTCCAAAAACGGCTGAGTTCTCTCAGATTATGAGCAACTTAAAATGTAATAACAAAAAAACATTATTGGTTGTTTCTGAATCAAATAAAAACATATATTTGTCGTCCCGAAATTTGCAAGGTGCCAAAGTGGTATCTCCTTTAGATGTAAACACTTACGATTTGGTTAACGCTAGTAAAGTAATTGTTTCACAGGGAGCATTAGAGAAAATAGAAAGTATTTTAAGTTAATAAATTGGTCATGAGTACATTAAAGAAACCTGTTATAACAGAAAAGATGACTGCCTTAACTGAGGAGTTAAACAGATATGGTTTTGTAGTGGATCACAACGCCAATAAATTACAAATAAAAACCGCAATCGAAGAGATGTATGGTGTTTCAGTAGGGAAAGTTAATACTATGAACTACAAAGGGAAGCACAAGACAAGGTACACGAAAACTGGTTGGGTAGAAGGAAGAACTAATAAGTTTAAAAAGGCGATCGTAACTCTTGCTGAGGGAGATTCAATTGACTTTTACAGCAATATTTAGAAATTGAGTAATGGCAGTAAAGAAATTAAAACCAACAACACCAGGACAGCGTCATAAAGTAGCGTCGTCTTTTGAGGATATAACCTCTGCAACTCCCGAAAAATCATTATTGAAAGGTAAGGGAAGAAAAGGTGGAAGAAACAATACGGGTAAAATGACCATGCGGAATATCGGTGGTGGTCATAAGAGACGTTACAGAACTATAGATTTTAAGCGTGATAAGTTTGGGATTCCTGGTAAAGTAGCATCTGTAGAATACGATCCGTATAGAACAGCACGTATTGCTCTTATCAACTATGTAGATGGTGAGAAAAGATACATTGTTGCACCAAAAGGAATAGAAGTTGGTCAAGAGATTAAATCAGGTAAAGGTGTAGAGCCAGAAGTTGGTAATGCAATGTATTTGTCTGAAATTCCTATGGGAACTGTAATTCATAATATTGAATTAAGACCGGAACAAGGAGCTAAAATGGCACGAAGTGCAGGTTCTTATGCTCAGCTAGTTTCTAGAGAAGGTAAATACGTTGGTATTAAGATGCCTTCTGGAGAAGTTAGATTAATATTAGATACATGTTTAGCTACTATCGGGATTGTTTCAAATTCTGATCATATGTTAGAAAGATCAGGAAAAGCTGGTAGATCTAGATGGTTAGGTAGAAGATCTAGAGTTAGAGGTGTTGTAATGAATCCTGTAGATCACCCAATGGGTGGTGGTGAAGGACGTTCTTCTGGAGGACATCCAAGATCACGAAACGGAATTCCTGCAAAAGGTTACAAAACTCGTGCACCTAAGAAATTATCAAGTAAGTACATCATCGAAAGAAGAAAGAAATAATTAAGATATGAGTCGTTCACTTAAAAAACCGCCTTTTATTCATTACAAATTAGCTCAAAGAGTTGATGAAGCGCAATCTTCTACTAAGAAGACTGTAATCAAGACATGGTCTCGAGCATCAATGATTTCACCTGATATGGTAGGTTTAACAATTGCGGTGCATAATGGAAATAAGTTTATTCCAGTATATGTAACTGAAAATATGGTAGGTCATAAGTTAGGAGAATTTGCTCCAACAAGAACTTACAGAGGCCATGGTGGTAAAAAGGATAAAGGCAAACGATAAATAAGACTTTAAGATGGGAGCACGTAAAAAAAATGCAGCTATAGTTGCAAAAGAGGCTAAGAAAACTAGAAGTTTTGCAATGTTAAATAATTGCCCAACTTCTCCTCGTAAGATGAGATTAGTAGCTGATATGATTCGAGGAGTAGAAGTTTCAAAGGCTTTGTCAATGTTACAATATAGTCCTAAGGAAGCATCTAATAGAATGGAGAAATTACTTCGTTCAGCAATTGCTAACTGGGAAACTAAGAATGAAGGAGAAAGACCTGAAGATAATCACTTGATTATTTCAGAAGTTAAAGTTGACAGCGCAAGAATGTTGAAAAGATTACGTCCTGCTCCGCAAGGAAGAGGGCACAGAATCAGAAAACGTTCAAATCACGTAACGTTGACTGTTGATAGATTAAAAGAAGAAAACTTAACAAAATAAGAGATACTCGATAATGGGACAAAAGACAAATCCAATAGCAAATCGTTTAGGAATCATCAAAGGATGGGACTCTAACTGGTACGGTGGTAGAAACTACGGTGATAAAATTGCTGAAGATGACAAGATTCGTCAGTATATCATGGCGAGGTTACAAAAAGCAAGTATCTCTAAAATAGTTATTGAAAGAACATTAAAGTTAGTTACTGTTACGATTAATTCTTCAAGACCAGGTATTATCATTGGAAAAGGTGGTAAAGATGTGGATATGTTGAAAGAAGAGTTGAAGAAATTAACTAAGAAGGATATTCAGATCAATATTTTTGAAATAAAAAGACCTGAATTAGATGCGAAGTTAGTCGCTGATAGTGTTGCACGTCAAATTGAAGGAAGAATTTCGTTTAGAAGAGCTTCAAAGATGTCTGTAGCGTCAACCATCAGAATGGGTGCTGAAGGAATTAAAATTATGGTTAGTGGTAGACTAGGTGGTGCTGAAATGGCAAGAACTGAGTTTTACAAGGAGGGAAGAATTCCTCTTCATACTTTCAGAGCCGATATTGATTATGCTTTATCTGAAGCTCATACTGCATATGGTAGAATTGGGGTGAAAGTTTGGATTTGTAAAGGAGAAGTATATGGTAAGAGAGATCTTTCACCAAATATTGTATCTAACAAGCCAGGACCAAAGTCACAACAAGGACGAGGTGGCTTCAGAGGCGGAAAGAAAAGAAATAATTAAGAGTAAAGGAGCAAGCTTAAAATAGAAGTAAAATGTTACAACCGAAAAGAACGAAGTATAGAAAGATGCAGAAGGGTCGCATGAAGGGTAATGCCGGACGTGGTAACCAAATTGCATTCGGAAGTTTTGCGATTAAGACTTTAGAAGAAAGTTGGCTAACTGCTCGTCAGATTGAAGCTGCGAGAATCGCAGTAACAAGATATATGAAGAGGGAAGGACAAATTTGGATAAGAGTTTTTCCAGACAAACCAATTACCAAGAAGCCTGCGGAAGTACGTATGGGTAAAGGTAAGGGAGCTCCTGAATTATGGGTTGCAGTTGCAAGACCTGGTAGAATTTTGTTTGAGGCTGATGGTGTTCCATTGGAAGTTGCAAAAGAAGCGATGAGATTAGCGTCTCAGAAGTTACCAGTGAAGACCAAATTTATCGTAAGAAGAGATTACAAAGGTTAATAAGCTATAGAGATGAAACAAACAGATATCAAAAACCTTAGTGTAGATGATTTAAATGAAAATTTAGCTGAGAAATCAGAAGTTTTGGCTAAGTTAAAAATGAATCATTCGGTTTCTCCATTGGAGAATCCAATGCAAATTGGTTCGGCTAGAAGAACAGTCGCTCGATTGAAAACAGAGATTAGAAAAAGACAATTGACACAAGCTCAAGAGAAATAAAGTATTCCGATGGAAAATACAAGAAACTTAAGAAAAGAAAGAATTGGAGTAGTCGTCAGCAACAAGATGGATAAGTCCATAACTATTGCTGTTGAGAGTAAGGTGAAACACCCTATGTACGGGAAGTTTATCAAGAAAACTTCTAAGTTCATGGCCCATGATGAAAAAAATGATTGCAGTATCGGTGATACTGTGAAAATCATGGAAACTCGACCAATGAGTAAGAACAAGAATTGGAGATTAGTAGAAGTAATTGAAAGAGTGAAGTAATTATGATACAGCAAGAATCAAGACTATCAGTAGCTGATAATAGCGGTGCAAAAGAAGTACTTTGCATTAGAGTATTAGGCGGAACAAAGAGAAGATATGCTTCTATTGGAGATCAAATTGTAGTTTCAGTGAAATCTGCAATCCCTTCAGGAAATATCAAAAAAGGAGCTGTTTCTAAAGCGGTTATTGTTCGTACAAGGAAAGAGATTAGACGTCAGGATGGATCTTATATTCGTTTCGATAATAATGCAGTTGTATTATTAGGTGCGGCAGGGGAAATGAGAGGTACTCGAATTTTCGGTCCTGTT
The DNA here is from genome assembly GCA_913059105.1 of uncultured Flavobacteriales bacterium. GTDB lineage: Bacteria > Bacteroidota > Bacteroidia > Flavobacteriales_E > Vicingaceae > NORP294. The sequence goes on along the minus strand of CAJXRL010000003.1, from coordinate 9,019 downwards.
GCTCGTGAATTGAGAGATAAAAAGTTTATGAAAATTGTTTCACTAGCACCTGAAGTACTTTAATAGGTTAATATAATGAAGAAGTTAAACATTAAAAAAGGTGATTCTGTAAGAGTTGTGGCCGGAGTTTCTAAAGGTAAAGAGGGAACTATCTTAAAGGTTATACCTTCTACTTCTAGAGTTATTATCGAAGGTGATGACATTAGGAAAGACAGTAAACACACAAAGCCAAACGCAGCCAATCAAGAAGGTGGCATCATTAAACAAGATGCATCAATTAACATTTCAAATGTAATGTTAGTAGATCCTTCAACTGGAAAGGTTGATAGAGTTGGTAGAAGAGAAGAGGACGGAAAGTCTGTTCGTTATTTTAAGAAATCTAAAGAGCTAGTTAAGTAATGGAGCCAAGATTAAAAACAATGTATAACGATGACATCAAAAAGAATATGATGTCTGCTTTCAACTACAAGAGTTTAATGCAAATTCCAAAATTGGATAAAATTTGCATAAACCAAGGAGTTGGTAAAGCCGTTGCCGATAAGAAGTTGATTGATTCAGCGATAACAGAAATGACTTCAATTGCTGGTCAAAAAGCAGTTGCTACTTTCTCAAAGAAAGATATTTCTAACTTTAAGTTGAGAAAAGGAATGCCAATTGGTGTTCGAGTGACTTTGAGGGGAGAGAGAATGTATGAATTTTTGGACCGTTTAATATCGGTGTCATTGCCTCGTACTAGAGATTTTAGAGGAATTAATAATAAAGGTTTTGATGGAAGAGGGAATTATACTCTTGGTATTAAGGAACAAATTATTTTCCCGGAAATTGATATTGACAAAGTGAATAATATTGGTGGTATGGATATCACATTTGTTACAACAGCTGCAACAAATGAAGAATCTAGAGCTCTTTTAAAAGAGTTTGGAATGCCGTTTCAAAAAAATAAAAACGAACAATAAGCCATGGCTAAAGAATCGATGAAAGCTCGCGAAAGAAAGCGCGCATTAATGGTTGAAAAGTATGCTGAAAAGAGAGCTGCTTTAAAGGCTGCAGGTGATTACGAAGGTTTACAAAAATTACCTAAGAACTCTGCACCAGTGAGAATGCATAATAGATGTAAAATAACTGGTAGACCTAAAGGATATATGAGACAATTCGGTTTATCTCGTGTAACTTTCAGAGAGATGGCAAGTTCAGGATTAATTCCTGGTGTTAAAAAAGCTAGTTGGTAAATTAATATAAGGAATTATGACAGATCCAATTTCAGATTTTCTGACAAGAATAAGAAACGCATCAAGTGCGAAACATAGAATAGTAGATATTCCAGCTTCAAACCTTAAAAAAGAAATGACAAAAATTCTTTTTGAGAAAGGCTATATATTGAATTATAAGTTTGTAGATGGTGAAAACCCTCAAGGTGTTATCAAGATTGCATTAAAATATCATCCTGTATCTAAGGTTCCGGCTATAAAGAGCCTTACCAGAGTAAGTAAGCCAGGATTGAGAAAATATGCTCCAGCAGGTAATTTACCTAGAGTAATCAATGGTTTAGGTATCGCAATTATTTCTACTTCAAAAGGTGTTATAACTGATAAAGAAGCGAGAAAAGAAAAAGTAGGTGGTGAAGTACTTTGCTACATATATTAAAATATAAGATTATAATAACATGTCACGAATCGGTTTAGCACCAATTGAAGTTCCTGCAGGTATAGAGATCACAATCTCTGACAAGAATGTTGTGAGTGTAAAAGGCCCAAAAGGGGAGTTGCACCAGAATGTAGATTCTAATATTACTGTAAAGAAGGAAGAAAATTCAATTGTATTAGAAAGACATTCTGAGCAAAAAGATCATAAAGCGAAGCACGGTTTATACCGTTCTTTAATTTTCAATATGATCGAAGGAGTAAATAATGGCTACAAAAAGGATTTAGAATTAGTAGGTGTTGGATACAGAGCTTCGAATAAGGGTCAGATCTTGGAGTTAAGTTTAGGATTTTCACACCCTATTGTATTGGAAATTGCTCCTGAAGTTAAAGTTTCAACTGCTTCTGAAAGAGGTAAGAATCCGATAATTACTTTAGAGTCATTTGACAAACAATTGATAGGTCAAGTTGCAGCAAAAATTAAGTCAATGAGAAAACCAGAGCCATATAAAGGTAAGGGAATTCGATTTGTTGGAGAATACATTAGAAGAAAAGCAGGTAAATCTGCTGCTAAATAATATATAGTTATGGCACTAACGAAGTCAAATAGAAGACTAAGAATAAAGAGAAGAATTAGGAAAGTAGTTACTGGTACTGCTGTTCGGCCTAGAATGTCTGTTTTCAGGAGTAATAAAGAAATTTATGCTCAGTTGATTGATGACAATTCTGGTAATACAATTCTTTCTGCATCGTCTACAGAAAAAGCGGTTGCTTCTGAAAAAGGGACTAAATTGGAAAAGGCTGGTCTAGTAGGTAAGTTAATTGCTGATAAAGCTACAAAAGCAGGAATTGATTCAGTAAGTTTTGATAGAAATGGTTATCTATATCATGGCAGAGTTAAGGCTATTGCTGATGGTGCTAGAGAAGGCGGATTGAACTTTTAATAAAGAGAAGAAATTATAAAGATATGGCTAACGCAAACACAAAAAGAGTTAAGTCTAGCGAAATCGAACTAAAAGATAAGTTAGTTGGAATTCAAAGAGTAACGAAGGTAACAAAGGGTGGTAGACATTTTAGTTTTTCTGCAATTGTAGTTGTTGGAAATGAAAATGGTATAGTAGGATACGGACTTGGAAAAGCTAATGAAGTAACAGAAGCGATTTCGAAAGGAATTGACGATGCTAAGAAAAACCTTATTAAGGTTCCTGTTGTGAATGGTACTGTACCTCACCAACAAGAAGCTAAGTATGGCGGAGCTCAAGTTTTTATTAAGCCTGCATCACATGGTACTGGAGTAATTGCTGGTGGAGCAATGCGAGCTGTACTTGAGAGCGTTGGTGTTCATGATGTATTAGCAAAATCTAAAGGATCATCAAATCCTCATAACGTTGTTAAAGCGACAATTAAAGCTTTACAAGAAATGAGAGATGCATATACTGTTGCAAAACACAGAGGTGTAGAACTTGATGTTGTATTTAACGGTTAAAATCGAAAGAAATGTCAAAGATTAAAGTGACCCAAGTAAGGAGTAGAATAAACAGACCTCAAAAGCAAAAACTAACGTTAGATGCTTTAGGTTTGACGAGAAACCAAAAAACAGTTGAGCATGAAGATACTCCACAGGTTTTGGGAATGATAAATAAGGTGAAGCACCTTGTTTCGGTAGAAAAAGTATAATTAGCTTAATAGATTATATCATGGATTTAAGTAATTTGACACCTGCAGAAGGTTCAGTAAAAAGTAAAGGTAAGAGATTAGGTAGAGGACAAGGTTCTGGTAGAGGTGGTACTTCTGCAAGAGGTCACAATGGGGCTAAATCTAGATCTGGTTATTCTAAGAAAATTGGATTTGAAGGTGGCCAAATGCCATTGCAAAGACGGGTTCCTAAGTTTGGTTTTACCAACATAAATAGAAAAGACTTTAAAGGTATCAATTTAGATACTATTCAAGCACTAGCTTCTTCGAAGAACATTGAAACTATCGATATTGATGTTTTAATTGAAAATGGTTTGGCTAGCAGAAATACATTAGTGAAGATTTTAGGTAGAGGTACTGTTGACGCAAAAGTTACTGTTAAAGCACATGCTTTTTCAAAAACTGCTAAAGAAGCGATTGAGTCAAAGGGTGGTTCTATTGAAACTATATCATAAGATATGAAACGTTTTTTAGAAACATTAAAGAATATTTGGACGATTGAAGATCTAAGAGTTAGAATTATTAATACTCTTGGATTGCTTCTTATTTATCGTTTAGGTTCATTTATAGTATTACCTGGTGTTGATTCAGCAGCTCTTGAAGTTGCGAATGCAAACAATGGTGGAGGTATTGCAGACTTGTTGAATTTATTTGCAGGTGGTGCATTTTCTAGAGCTTCTATTTTCGCTCTTGGTATTATGCCATATATATCCGCTTCAATTGTTGTTCAATTGTTAGGTATTGCAATTCCATATTTCCAAAAACTTCAAAAAGAAGGGGAAAGTGGAAGAAGAAGAATCAATCAGATTACTCGAATGTTAACTATTGCAATTGTAGGTTTCCAAGCTGGTCCTTACATTGCATCTCAAGTTCCTGCTTTTACACAAGCTGGTGCTATGGTTAGACCTGACGATGCATTTTGGTGGGTATCTACTGTAATCATTTTGATTACAGGAACGATGTTCGTTATGTGGTTGGGTGAAAGAATTACTGAGAAAGGGTTAGGGAATGGTATTTCCTTAATCATTATGATTGGAATTATCGCAAACCTACCTTTTGCTTTTGTTGCTGAATTTGCATCAAGAATAAATGGTGGTGGACTAGTTATTCTGTTGGTTGAGTTAGTCATATTGCTGCTTGTAATTATAGCTACAATATTGTTAGTTCAAGGTACTAGGAGAGTCCCAGTACAATTTGCTAAAAGAGTTGTTGGTAATAAACAATATGGTGGTGTTAGACAATATATTCCATTAAAAGTAAATGCAGCGGGTGTAATGCCAATTATTTTTGCACAAGCGATTATGTTTATTCCAATTACATTAGTTGGTTTCGCAGATACTGATTCTTTGTCAGGGGTTACTCAAGCTTTGAGTGATTTTACCGGATTTTGGTACAACTTGATATTTGCAATAATGATTATTGCTTTCACATACTTCTATACGGCAGTAACTGTGAATCCTAATCAAATGGCAGATGATATGAAGAAAAATGGCGGTTTTGTTCCAGGTGTGAAGCCAGGAAAAAGAACTGCCGAATTTTTGGACACGATTTTATCTAGAATTACATTACCCGGGTCAATATTTTTAGCCATTGTTGCTATTTTGCCAGCATTTGCTGCAAAAGCAGGCGTAAATGGACAGTTCTCTCAGTTTTTTGGAGGAACTTCATTATTGATTATGGTAGGTGTTGTATTGGATACGCTTCAGCAAATTGAAAGTCATTTGTTAATGAGACATTATGATGGTTTGATGAAGTCGGGAAGGATTAAAGGTCGTTCAAGTATTAACATGGCGGGATAAAGTCTAGTTATGTATTTGAAGACTGAAGAGGAGATTGAATTAATAAGAGAGAGTTCTTTACTTGTTGGAAAAACTTTAGCCGAAGTTGCTAAATTAATAGAGCCTGGTGTTGATACTGTAAAGTTAGATGCAATTGCAGAGCAGTTTATTAGGGACAACGGAGGTTTACCTGGTTTTAAAGGAATGTACGATTTTCCAAATACGTTATGTATTTCGATAAACGCACAGGTGGTGCATGGTATACCTACAAAAGATCCTTTAAAAAACGGAGATATTGTTTCTGTTGATTGTGGTGTATTGATGAATGAATTTTACGGGGATGTAGCATATACATTTGAAGTGGGAGAAGTTTCTAAAGAGATAAAACGTTTGTTAGATACTACTAAAGAGTGTTTGCAAGCTGGCATCGCTGCCGCCACAGCAGGAAATAGAGTTGGAGATATTGGATATGCTGTGCAGAGTGTTGCAGAGAGTAAAGGATATGGAGTGGTAAGGGAGTTGGTTGGTCACGGATTGGGTAAGAAGTTACATGAAGATCCGCAAGTGCCAAACTACGGAAAGAGAGGTCAAGGAGCCAAATTGAAAGAAGGATTAGTTATAGCTATAGAGCCAATGATTAATATGGGCAAGAGACATGTAAGGCAAGATGATGATGGATGGGCTATCGTAACAAAAGATGGTATGCCTTCTGCACATTTTGAACACGATGTAGTGGTGAGGAAAGGGATGGCAGAAGTGCTGTCAACACATGAGTTGATTGAAGAAGTATTAAGAAAAAAGAATAAGTAAGAGTAAATGGCAAAACAAGCGTCAATAGAGCAAGATGGTACAGTAACAGAGGCATTATCAAATGCTATGTTTCGAGTGGAACTAGAAAACGGGCACATTATAACAGCACATATTTCAGGTAAAATGAGAATGTATTATATTAAACTATTGCCAGGAGATAAAGTAAAGGTTGAAATGTCGCCATATGACTTAACAAAAGGAAGAATCACTTATAGATACAAATAGAATTTGAATAGTAAACTTCAGTTTTATTAGTGTAAAATAAATCAAGACAGATGAAGATAAGAGCATCAATTAAGAAAAGAAGTGCTGATTGCAAAATCGTTCGAAGAAAAGGACGATTATATGTTATTAACAAAAAGAATCCAAAGTTCAAGCAAAGACAAGGATAAAAAAACATTATTTATGGCTAGAATAGCAGGTATTGATTTACCAAAAAACAAGCGAGGAGTAATAGGTTTAACCTATATCTATGGAATTGGAAGGAGCTCAGCTCAATCGATTCTCGACAAAGCAAGTGTTAGTGTTGACAAGAAAGTTCAAGACTGGGATGACGATGATTTAGGAAAAATTAGAGAGCTCATTACTGATGAGTTTACTGTTGAAGGTTCTTTAAGATCTGAAGTTCAATTAAACATTAAGCGATTGATGGATATTGGATGTTACAGAGGTGTTAGACATAGATCAGGTCTACCATTAAGAGGACAGAAAACAAAAAATAATGCTCGAACGAGAAAAGGTAAAAAGAAAACAGTTGCTAACAAGAAGAAGGCTACTAAATAAATAAGCGAATAACGTTTTACAAGATGGCAAAATCTACACAGAAAAAGAAAAAGAGCGTAAAAGTCGAATCAATTGGTGAGGCTCACATTCATGCATCGTTTAACAATATCATTATCTCTTTAACCAATAAGAATGGCCAAGTTATTTCTTGGGCATCTGCTGGAAAAATGGGATTTAAGGGTTCTAAGAAGAATACTCCTTATGCTGCTCAATTAGCTGCAGAAGAGTGTACAAAGGAAGCTCATGATTTAGGTTTAAGACGAGTTAAAGTTTATGTTAAAGGACCTGGTTCAGGAAGAGAATCTGCAATCAGAACCATTCATAACAACGGTGTTGAAGTTACCGAGATTATTGATATTACTCCTGTTCCTCATAACGGTTGTCGTCCACCGAAAAGAAGAAGAGTTTAATTGTAAAGCATAAAATAGAAGAACAATGGCAAGATATAGAGGCCCTCAATCGAAAATTGCAAGAAAGTTTAAAGAGCCAATCTTTGGACCTGATAGAGTTTTAGAAAAAAAGAATTATCCTCCTGGTCAACACGGACCGAATAAGAGAAGAGGTAAGCAGTCGGAATATGCTGTCCAGTTAATGGAAAAGCAAAAGGCGAAGTATACTTATGGAATTCTAGAAAAGCAATTTTCTAATTTATTTAAAGAGGCATCTAGAACAAAAGGTATTACAGGTGTAAACTTGTTACAACTTTGTGAATCTAGACTTGATAATGTAGTTTACAGGTTAGGCTTAGCTTCAACTAGAAGAGGTGCTAGACAAATGGTTGGACACAAGCATTTATTGGTAAACGGAACTGTAATGAACATTCCTTCTTACTCTTGTAAAGAAGGTGATGTAATCGAAGTAAGAGAAAGATCCAAATCTTTAGAAGCATTAAACGAGTCATTAGCTAACAAAAGAGAACAGCATGATTGGTTAGAGTGGAATTCTCAAGATATGAAGGGTAGATTTGTTAATGCACCTGAAAGAGCTCAAATTAATGAGAACATCAAGGAGCAGTTAATTGTAGAACTTTACTCTAAGTAATAACATTCTAAATAAATAATATATGGCAATTTTAGATTTTCAAAAGCCTGACAAGGTAATCATGATTGAATCGAATAACCAACATGGTAAATTCGAATTCAGACCGCTAGAACCAGGTTATGGTATTACAATTGGTAATGCGATTAGAAGAATTTTGCTTTCATCGCTTGAAGGGTATGCTATTACTGGTATCAAGGTTGAGAATGTAGATCACGAATTCTCTACAATAGATGGTGTAGTTGAAGACGTAACATCGATGATTTTGAATTTGAAGCAAGTTCGTTTCAAGCAACAAATTGAAGGTACAAATACTGAGAAAGTTAATATTTCTGTTTCAGGTCAAGATAAATTGACTGCTGGAGATATTGGGAAATTTACTTCAGCGTTTCAGGTTTTGAATCCGGATCATGTTATTTGTAACATGGAGCATTCGGTTAAGATTCAAATGGAATTAACAGTTGAAAAGGGGAGAGGATATGTTCCTTCTGAAGAGAATGATGTTGAAGATGCTGTAGTTGGATTTATTCCAATTGATTCTATCTTTACTCCTATTAAGAATGTAAATTATAGTATTGAGAACTATAGAGTAGAAGAAAGAACTGATTATGAGAAATTAGTTTTGGATATCGAGTCAGATGGTTCAATTCATCCAAAAGAAGCGTTGAAAGAAGCTGCTACCATCTTAATTCAACATTTTATGTTGTTCTCAGATGAGAAAATTGCTCTTGAAACGGAAGTGAAATCTGCTGTTGAGGAATTTGATGAAGATTCTTTACACATGAGGCAATTATTGAAAACTCGTTTAATTGATATGGACTTATCAGTTAGAGCTTTGAATTGTTTGAAAGCTGCTGATGTTGACACTTTAGGTGAGTTAGTACAATTTAATAAATCTGATTTATTAAAATTCAGAAACTTCGGTAAGAAGTCATTAACTGAGTTAGATGAATTAGTTGAAAATAAAAACTTGACTTTCGGAATGAACGTTGCGAAGTACAAATTGGATAAGGATTAAGAATTATGCGACACGGAAAGAAATTTAACCACTTAGGCAGAACAAGATCTCACAGAAAAGCAATGCTTTCTAACATGGCTTGTTCTCTAATACAGCACAAAAGAATTAACACTACAGTTGCTAAAGCAAAAGCTTTGCGAGTTTATGTTGAACCTTTGATTACTAAATCAAAGAATGATTCAACACACTCAAGAAGGGTTGTATTTAGACTGTCTCTTATACACATCTCCGAGCCCACGAGACAGGCAGAAATCTCG
>CAJXRL010000002.1 GCA_913059105.1 uncultured Flavobacteriales bacterium | reverse complement strand
TCGGCAGCGTCAGATGTGTATAAGAGACAGACCTTCTACTTGGTGAAAAAAGCAATGCGCTCTTGCCGAAATTGCCTCGTTCCGATAAACTCTTCCAGGAGAAATAGTTCTTATTGGAGGAGTAGAATTTTCCATTACACGAACTTGAACAGAACTTGTATGCGTTCTCAACGTAATGTCTGGGTCTTTTTCAACAAAAAAAGTATCCTGCATATCTCTTGCTGGGTGCTCTGGGGGAAAATTTAGTGCAGAAAAATTATGCCAATCATCTTCAATTTCAGGACCTTCAGATACCTGAAAGCCAATTCTGTTGAAAATTTCGATGATCTCGTTTTTAATGATTGAAATTGGATGGCGTGAACCAATTTCATTGAGGTTTGTTGGACGGCTAAAGTCAAAATTGCTGAAGTCTTGAAATGAGGCTGAACTGCTTAATTCAGATTTTAATGCTTCTACTTTTTCTTGAGCCTTCTCTTTTAGTTGGTTCAAAATTGCCCCAAACTCTTTTTTTTCTTCGGCTGCGACATTTCTAAATTCCGCAAAAAGTTTTTTAAGTTCTCCCTTGCTACCCAATAGTTTAATTCTAAAAGCCTCCACCTCTTCAACTGTTTTGGCTTTGAATTCCTTTGTTTCTTCTAATAGTTCTTTTGCTCTACTTAACATTATCGAATTATCTTAATTTTTAAAATGTAGATATCTTTTAGAGGTCTGTTAGCCCCGTTAACCGGACTATTACAAACTCTCTGGATAATATCTAACCCTCTCATCACTTCGCCAAAAACGGTATACAACCCATCTAAATGTGGCGCACCCCCTAGTGTTTCATACGTAATAAGTTCTTTTTCGGAATATTTTTTCCCTCTGCTTTCTTCAAACCTAGGCATATATTTTTTTGGATATTTTCTGCCTGTAACAATGTAAAATTGTGAACCGTTACTTTTTTTCTTTGGGTTGATGTTATCCTCATTTCTTGCTGCTGCTAAAGCGCCTTTTTTGTGAATATGTTGTGGGCTTATTTCTGCTTCAATAGTATAACCAGGACCTCCTGTTCCTAGCTTTTTGTACCGAGATGCATTTTTAGAGTTAGGATCGCCGCCTTGCATCATGAAGTCTTTTATAACTCTATGAAACAATAAACTATCGTAGAACTCTTTTTCTATTAATTTTAAAAAATTTGCCTTGTGTAAAGGGGTATCATCATACAATTTGATAATTATTTCTCCAGCACTTGTTTCCATTGAAATCAACGACTGACTATGGCCAGAAATAGCAAAGGAAAAGTAAAGAAGTAGGCTTAGAATTAGCTTGTTCAAAATTGTATTAAATTTGTGCTAGAAGTTTTCTAGATATTTCAACAAAAGTATGAAAAAATTAAACCCAACTTTCTTTGTTTTACTTGCTGTAGCATTCTCATTTTCATGCAAAAAGGAAATCAGTCCAGACTTAGAAGTAACTGTAGTAGACAACGATAACAACCCTGTAAGGCAAGTTTGGGTAAAGACATCTGCTCCTGGAGCTGTATCTGGCATATTGGATGCTGACGTTATTGACTCAACGGTAACCGATAATTTTGGCAAAGCGTACTTTTCCTATAAAAACACTCGATTGTTGGATTTGGCATTATATGCAGGGCCAAATGACGTCGTAATTATTGACTCTGCTAGTGTCTTATTGGAGATAAAAAGAAAATCTCCGAGAAGCAGCAATACATTCGAGAAAAAATTGGTTTTTAGATAGCCTTTTCCATAAAAGGGGAGTTTTTAAAATATTCCAATATCCCTTCCTTTATAAGCTGTTCTTGTTCATTGTTGTTTAATCTTGGTAGATCTTTTACAGCTTTCCAATGCGGCCAAGCGTCTTTGTCTCTTCCTTCATATTTGTAGAAACCAAAGGGTTCTAAAATGACGCAAACAGCAACATGAATTACCTCTAATTTTTGGTCTTTTGTGAACTTGTCTATTACTTGCCCCAACTCTTGCATGCCGATAACAAACAAAATAGATTCAACATCTAACGCATCGTCAAATCGATTGTTTATTTTTTTTGCAAGCTCATCCCACTTTTTTTGAAACTCAATTTCCATAAAAACCAAAATTAGTAATAACCTGAGCTCGATTATTGTTTAGAGACTTAGATTTTCGGAAGGGATATTATATGAGTCATGCTTTTTCAAATATTTTCCGCCTTGCAAGGGGTAGGGAGGAGTTATATTCTGAAGGGTTAAGCAAAATAGATTTTAGCTTCTTGGAAACAGATTCTTTTTTTAATTTAAGGACATTTGCAATTGTTAAAAATAGAGGATAATATTTTAATACTTTAGCGAAGAGGATTAATAAATTACTATATACTAAGGTTCTGAATTCTAATGAATAATTGATCTAGGTTTTAATTTAGCAGGCAGAAACACATGAGTCAGATAGATATTATATTGATTATACCTCTTCTTTGGGGTGCAGTAATGGGCTTTAAGAAAGGCCTGGTGCTTGAGCTTGCTTCTTTAGTTGGGCTATTTTTAGGTATTTATGGGGCCATTAAATTCTCTGATTTTACAGCAGGGAAACTTGTTCAGTTTGTTGATATTACTCAAGAATGGCTGGGATTAATTAGCTTTTTGGTCACTTTTGTTCTAATTGTTTTTGTGGTTTTTTTAGCAGCACGAATTTTAAACAAAGCTTTGAAATTAGCTGCTCTTGGTTTCGTAAACCGTGTTTTAGGGTTACTTTTTGGAACGCTAAAATTTGCGTTAATAATTAGTATAGGGCTCTACTTTTTCGAAAACTTAAACAAGAAGTTTGAATTTGTTACAATTGATTTCGCAGAAGAATCTGTTTTGTACAAACCAATAAAACTAGCGACCGCTCCATTTAAAGAATTGATGGAAGACTTTGAAATTAGCAAGGTAAAGGAAAAAGCAAATGAGTTTAAAAATACGGTAGAGGAGAAAGCAAAAAGTTTAAAGTGAAAAGCGAAAATTCATATGGGGAAGAAGAGTAATTATCTTGGGGGTTATAAGATTTCAAAACGAAGATTAACTTTTTAGCCTTAATTGTTAAATTGCTTTTCCGGGTATATTTACAGTTAAAGACAAGTAGTTGTGCGCTAGTTTTTACTTTAAATTTCACCCCTTCTGCTTTAAGTTTAATCTCTTATGGCCTTTATTCCCGGCAATTCTTTCCCTTCCATATATTCTAACAAAGCGCCACCTCCTGTTGAAATGTAACTCACTTTGTTTTCGAAGTTGAACTTGTTAATGGCTGCAGCAGAATCGCCTCCACCAATAAGAGTGTACGCTCCATTTGCAGTGGCATCAGCAATTGCTTGAGCCACCGATTTGGTTCCACTTTCAAAATTGCTCATTTCAAAAACACCCATCGGACCATTCCACATAATTGTTTTCGATTTTTTAATGATGTTAGAAAAATCTTCAATTGCTTTTGGTCCAATATCTAATCCCATCCACCCTTGTTCAATAGAAGTGTTGTCGCTTATACTAATTTCGGCATCGTTACTAAATGCTGAAGAAACAACAGAATCTACGGGCAAGCACAAGTTGACGTTTTTTTCTTTTGCCAAAGATAAAATTGTTCTTGCTAAACTTAATTTATCTTCTTCAACCAAAGAAGAGCCAATTTCCCCACCCAAAGCTTTAAAGAAGGTATAGCTCATTCCGCCTCCAATAATTAAATTATCTACTTTGTCTAGTAATTTTTCAATAAGCAAAATCTTGTCTGAAATTTTTGCGCCGCCCATAATTGCCGTGAAGGGTCGCTCATCACTTTCCACTACCTTTTGAGCTGCCTCTAGTTCATTTTCTATAACGTAGCCAAACATTTTATCTTCGAAAAAAGAAGCAATGATGGCAGTCGAAGCATGCGCTCTGTGTGCCGTTCCAAATGCATCATTGATGTATACATCGCCTAAATCAGCAAGTTTTTTAGCAAAGACAACATCGCCTGCCGCTTCTTCGTTGTAAAACCGAAGATTCTCCAAAAGCACAACTTCTCCGTTTTCTAAATTCTCAGCAGCCGTTTCCGCTGGCTCCCCAATGCAATCTTCTACAAATTTCACATGTACACCAAGCTTTTCGCTAATAGTTGCTACAATGTGCTTCAATGAGAACTTATCTTGTTTCTCCCCTTTTGGTCTTCCTAGGTGTGACATTAAGATCACAGAACCACCACCAGCAAGCACTTTTTTGATAGTTGGTACTGCTGCATTAATTCGAGTAGCATCGGTTACTTCAAACTTGCTGTTTAAAGGCACATTGAAATCAACTCTAATGAGTGCTTTTTTGTCTTGAAAATCAAATGTTTCTATATTTTTCATAAGGAGCTTTTAAACAAAAAATTGTGGATGGTAAACTTAATATTTCTTTAGAGAAATGTTTTGTCTAACAAAAGAAGATTTACCTTTGATGCATGCATTTTAAAGACATAGTTGGACAATCTCATTTAAAGAGTCGACTCATTCAAACGGTTAATGCGGGCAGAATTTCTCATGCTCAACTGTTTGTTGGTAAAAGTGGATATGGATCACTTCCACTAGCTATAGCATACGCCCAATTCGTTGCGTGTAAAAACAAACAAAAAGAAGACTCATGCGGAACTTGTTCTTCTTGCATTAAGTTCAATAAACTAGTTCACCCTGATTTGCACTTTTCTTTTCCCGTGAGCACAACAAGCTCTATAAAAGCAAAACCAGTTAGTGATGATTTCATAAAGGATTGGAGAGCGTTAAATATAGAAAACCCTTATTTCGACTTGGAAGAATGGCACAAAACAATTGGCATTGAACAAAAACAAAGTTTAATTAATGTCGCAGAAAGCCAGGCGATTATAAAGAAGCTGAACCTAAAAGCCTTTGAGTCGGAGTTTAAGTTTTTATTGATTTGGAAGCCAGAGAATCTGAACGCTCAAGCATCAAATAAGCTGTTGAAACTTATTGAGGAGCCGGTAGGGAAAACGATTATCATTTTAATTGCTGAAGATGAAGAGATGCTATTGAAAACCATTACTTCAAGAACACAAATGATTCGTGTTCCCCCGATCGAGGCTATAGAAATTGTAAAATATTTGTCAAACAAGAAGCAGGTAGGAGAAGAACGAGCACAGCAAATTGCGGTACTTTCAGAAGGAGACGTTTTACGGGCCGAAGAGAAAGTACACGTATCAGAAGATTCAGAAATGGATTTTGAATTATTTGCAAGTTGGATGCGAGGGTGCTATGAGGCAAATATTGAAAAAATGCATGCCTGGGTGGAGCAGGTTAGTGATAGAAAGTTTGGAAGAGAAAGGCAAAAGCAGTTTCTAGAATATGCGCTAGAAGTAATGCGTGAAGGAATGATTCGAAATTATGCAGGAACGTCCCTACAACGATTTGATGGAGCAGAGGGAAATTTCTTGAAAAAATTTGCTCCTTTTGTTCATGAAAACAACGTTTTTGGCATCATGGAAATCTTAAATGACGCCCATTATCATGTTTCTAGGAATGCATATGCAAAAATATTATTTATGGATATGTCGATGAAATTTGCAAACTTGCTTCGTGTCAAAAAACGTACATTTGTGAGTTAAGGGTTTTTACCCAATTTGTTTAACGATACTAGCGCTCAGGTGCTATTGAATATATAGAAATACTATGGGCTGTGCTACTTGCTCAAACAAGATAGATGGCGTCCCAAATGGCTGTAAATCCAACGGAAGTTGCGGCAATGGCGGATGCTCGAAATTAACTACCTTTAACTGGCTTTCTAACATGGCGCTACCCGCCAATGTAGAGCCCTTCAATTGCGTTGAGGTTCGGTTTAAAAACGGGAGGAAGGAGTTTTTTATAAACACTGAGAAATTTAGCCTATACGAAGGGGATATTGTAAAAGTTGAAGCAACAACTGGCTATGATGTTGGAGTGGTTTGTTTAACTGGAGAACTGGTGAGATTGCAAATGCAAAAAAAGAATATCTTTTTGCAGAAAGCGGATCTCAAAAAAATTCACCGTAAGGCAAATGAAAACGACGTAGACAAATGGCTAGAAGGGAGGGCAAAAGAGTCTGAAGCGATGCTAAACGCAAGAGCCGTGGCCAATGAACTATCGTTAAGGATGAAAATCTCGGATGTTGAATATCAAGGCGACTTGTCGAAAGCAGTATTTTACTATACAGCGGAAGAGAGAGTTGATTTTAGAGATTTGATTAGAAAGCTGGCCGATACTTTTAAAGTTAGAATTGAAATGAAGCAAATTGGAATGCGTCAAGAAGCAGGAAGATTGGGAGGGATTGGTTCTTGTGGAAGGGAGTTATGTTGTTCGACTTGGTTAACCGACTTTAGATCGGTTTCTACTTCAGCTGCTCGTTATCAGCAACTATCATTGAATCCTACGAAGTTGGCGGGCCAGTGTGGAAAATTAAAATGTTGTTTGAACTTTGAGTTGGATACCTACGTTGATGAACTGAAGAAGTTTCCAGATACCAAACTGAAACTGAAGACTAAAAAAGGGAATGCCTTCTTTCAAAAGATGGACATATTTGCTAACAAAATGTGGTATTCATACCAAGATGAACCGTATGAGTTCATTGAAATGAGTTTGGAAAGAGTGAAAGAGGTAATTGCTATCAACAAGAAAGAAGAAAAGGTAGACAACTTGAAAGACTATAGCAATGTTATTGTTGAGGAAAAACCTGCTTATGCAAATGTTGTCGGGGATGACGATTTGACTCGCTTTGACAATCAACTGAAGCAAAAGAAACGCCGACCAAAGAAAAAGTCAAGCAACAAGCCGGCACAAGCACATGTCAAACAAGGTGGAAATAAACCGCAGCCGAGCAATACTAATTCGACACAAAAGAATAGCAATAATAACGCAGGAGAAACAAAGGACGGAGCAACTAAGAAAAGGCCATTCAAAAAAAGAAGACCAAATAATCGCAATAAGCCGAATACCGAATCTAAAAATAAGCCCAGTGAATGATGCAATTTAAATCAATCGCAATTGTGTTTTGTTTGTTTGTTACCTTGGTATCTTGCGATAGTTCTACGGTCTTTGAAGAGAATTTGAGAATTAAGAATGCCTCCTGGGAACGCAATGAAAAAGCTTTTTTTGAGTTTGAAATAAACGGCAGTGCAGCGATTTACGACTTGTATTTGAATTTTAGACATGGAGGAGATTACCCCTATCAGAACATTTACCTATTTATTGAAAGTAAAAGTCCTTCAGGGAAAATTGCGAAAGATACAGCTCAAATGATTTTAGCAAATAATAAAGGACGTTGGATGGGTAAAGGGATTGGGGATATATTTGATTATCAGTTTCGATTTAAACAAGGAAGATTATTTCCTGAAAACGGGAATTATTATTTTGAAATTGAACAAGCAATGCGCGAAGAAACACTTGAAAATGTCGTGGATATTGGGATAGCAGTTAAAAAAGTAAACGATTAAGTTTTGGAAAAAGAAAAACGAGGATATATGAAATTGGCAAGCCTTTTTTGGGTGTGTATAATTATTCCAGTTTTGCTTTTTGTATTGCTAATGTTTTCAGCGGCTAATGCTTGGTTTGGATTTAACGAATTACCAAAGGTTGACGACTTAGTGAACCCGAAAAGTAATTTAGCAACTGAGGTGTATACTGCAGATGGTAAGGTTCTGGGAAGGTATTTTTACCAAAATAGGGTGAATGTTGATTACGATGACATTTCACCATTTCTTGTTGATGCTTTTGTCTCTACAGAAGATGAACGATATTATCAGCATTCAGGAATAGATTTAAAAAGTTTAGCTAGAGCTCTTTTTTATATGGGGAAAAAGGGTGGAGCAAGTACTATCACTCAGCAACTTTCAAAGATGTTATTTTCTGAAAAGTCTCCGAATTTAATTAGTCGGGTTGGGAAAAAGCTTCAAGAGTGGATTATTTCGGCACAATTGGAACAGTTATACACTAAGGATGAGATCATCGCGATGTATTTCAACCGATTTGATTTTTTAAATAATGCGGTAGGTATTAAGTCTGGAGCGCAAGTTTATTTTGGAGTTTCTGCAGATAGTTTAAAAATTGAAGAGGCTGCGACATTGGTAGGCATGTTGAAAAATCCAAACATGTTTAATCCTTTAAGAAAACCGGAGGCTACGCAAAACAGAAGGAATGTGGTTTTGGGGCAAATGCTTAAAAATGATAAAATTACGAGAGAAGAGTTCGATAGTTTGAAACTTTTACCTCTTGAGGTTACATATTCTCGAGTTAACCATAAAGATGGAATTGCACCGTATTTTAGAGAAATATTACGGGCAGAATTAAAGAAGATTTTTAAGGAAAAAGATGGAGAAGGTCTTCCGGTTTTAAGAAAGCCAAATGGAGAGGCGTATGATTTGTACAGCGACGGATTAAAAATATATACAACGCTGAATTACAAAATGCAAGAGTATGCGGAGTATGCTGTAAAAGAACACCTAAGCTATCAGTTGCAGGCAGACTTTTTTCGAGCATTAGCCAAGAAAAAGAACAATCCTTTTAGTTCAGATTTGAAACAATCCGAGATTGATAGAATCATGAAATCGGCAACAAAGCGAAGTGAACGCTATCTGATTATGAGTGGAAAGCAATGCGCAAACTGTGGTAGACGAGGTAAAATTCTTGCCGAAGAAGAGATAGAGGGAGAGTTGATGACCGTTTGTACAGCAGAGGATTGTGGACACCAAACAAAAAGGTATAACGAAGAAGAAATCTTGAAGTCTTTTGAAACCCCTGTTCCCATGAAGGTGTTTTCATGGAATGGAGATATTGATACCGTGCTGAGCCCAAGTGATTCAATAAAGTATTACAAGAGTTTTTTACAAGCTGGCATGATGAGTATGGAGCCTCAATCGGGCTATATACGAACTTGGGTTGGAGGGATAGACTACGACAATTTTGCGTACGACCATGTGCGTCAAGGGAAAAGGCAAGTAGGTTCAACCTTTAAGCCTTTTGTTTACGCAACAGCAATTGAAGCAGGATTTTCACCCTGCTACGAAGTGTCAAATGTTCCCTATGTTTTCAAAAAAGGAACCTTTGGATTGCTAAAAGATTGGATTCCTCAAAACTCTGATGGAGAGTATGGTTACAACGTGACGTTGAAGTACGGTTTGGCCAACTCGATGAATACTGTTACGTCATGGGTAATGAAGCAGTTTGGACCTGAAGCAGCTGTAAAAATGGCAAGGGATTTAGGAATTACTTCAGATTTAGACCCGGTTCCTTCTTTGGCCTTAGGTGTTGCAGATGTGTCTGTTTATGAAATGGTTGGGGCATTCGGAACCTTTGCTAATAAGGGCGTTTATACCAAACCGCAATTCTTAGCGCGAATAGAAAATAAAGAAGGAGAAATTATTGTAGAGTACATTGCCGAATCGCGAGAAGCCTTGAGTGAAGAGAACGCTTACGTTATGTTGGATTTAATGAAAGGGGTGACCTCATATAATTATAATAAAGATTTAAAGAAAACACTTGGAGGAACAGGAATTCGTTTACGAGGGGCGAAGTCAAAAGCAAGGCCATACGTAGGAATTCCCTATCCTATTGCAGGTAAAACAGGAACCACACAAAACAACTCAGACGGCTGGTTTATTGGTATAACACCAGATTTAGTAACCGGTGTTTGGGTAGGTGCAGAAGATCGTTCAGTACGGTTTGATCGAACTTATTATGGTCAAGGAGCCAACATGGCATTACCTATGTGGGGGTATTTTATGAATAAAGTATATGCCGATTCAACCTTGCAAATCTCCAAAGGAGAGTTTGAAAAACCGGAGAATCCACTTTCTATTGAACTGGACTGTGCTAAACATGGAACATCAACAGATTTTGGAACAAGTTCTGGAAGAGAAGTTGATTGGTCACAATAATTAGACAATGAAAAAAGTTGTAAAAGATGTTGAAGAAGCGCTTGAAGGTATTGAAAGCGGAATGACCTTAATGCTAGGAGGTTTTGGCTTATGTGGAATTCCTGAGAAGTGCATAGAAGCATTGTCAAAGAAACCAGAAATTACCAACTTAACCTGTATTTCTAATAATGCAGGAGTCGATGAATTTGGCTTAGGGTTGTTGCTTAAAAATCGTCAAATAAAGAAAATGATTTCATCCTATGTGGGTGAGAATGCAGAGTTTGAACGACAAATGTTAAGTGGAGAACTTGAAGTAGAGTTAACACCACAAGGCACCTTGGCTGAAAAGTGTAGGGCTGGTGGCGCAGGGATTCCTGCATTTTTTACACCAGCAGGTTACGGAACAGAAGTAGCTGAAGGAAAAGAATCTAGAGAATACAACGGGAAAATGTACATTTTGGAAGAAAGCTTGGTTTCTGATTATTCAATAGTGAAAGCCTGGAAAGGAGACACTAAGGGAAATTTAGTGTTTAAAGCAACTGCAAGAAATTTTAACCCCGCAATGGCCATGGCAGGAACGATTACTATTGCTGAAGTAGAGCACTTGGTTGAACCAGGCGAGTTAGATCCAAACGAAATCCATACCCCGGGAATATTTGTACACAGAATATTTGAAGGAAAGGACTACGAGAAACGAATTGAACAGAAAACCATAAGTCAATAGAATTACGAACCTTTTAATTACGAATTACAAATGCTTAAGAAAGAGGATATAGCTAAGAGAATTGCAGAGGAACTGCAAGATGGTTGGTATGTGAATTTAGGAATTGGGATTCCAACTTTGGTGGCCAATTATATTCCTAAAGGAGTAGATGTTACTCTTCAGTCAGAGAACGGCTTATTGGGTATGGGCCCATTTCCAACAGAGGAAAACATAGACGCGGATTTGATAAATGCAGGGAAACAAACGATTACAACGATGCCGGGTTCTGTGTTTTTCGATTCTTCAGATAGCTTTGCTATGATAAGAGCCGGGAAAGTACAGCTAACTGTGTTAGGGGCTATGGAGGTGGATCAAAATGGAGACATTGCCAATTGGAAAATACCAGGAAAAATGGTAAAAGGTATGGGTGGAGCAATGGATTTAGTTGCATCTGCAGAAAACATTATTGTTGCCATGATGCACACTAATAGAGCAGGAGAAAGTAAAATATTAAAGAAGTGTTCGTTGCCGCTAACTGGAGTAAATTGTGTTACTAAAGTAGTTACCAATTTGGCGGTATTAGAAGTTAAGGACGGAGCCTTTCATTTGTTAGAAAGAGCCCCTGGTGTTACGGTTGGAGAAATCCAAAACGCCACCGATGGGGAATTAATAATAGCGGGCGAGGTTCCAGAAATGAAATTATAGATGAAATCAATATTTAAAAACAGCACCAACTCCAAAGTAGTTGCAATTTTTATTTCTCTCCTAGTTTTTGCAGTTCATTTTATATTTAGGAAATATAACTACTTAGACTTTAAGAATGTACTCGGTTGGGATGTTCTGGCTTATTACATTTATTTACCGTTTACCTTTATACATGGAGATCCCGGGATTTCCAATCAAGAAGTAGTGAAGTACATTTTTGACACCTATCAACCGTCAGGTACTTTTTATCAGGCTTATCCATTGCCAAATGGGAATTGGTCACCAATGTACACCATCGGGTTTGCTATATTATATTCTCCATTTTTCTTTATTGGGCATATTTGGGCACTACTTAGTGATTATCCAGCAGATGGGTTTTCGTATCCATATCAATTCATGGTTTCGAATGGTGTAATGGTGTACATTATTGGAGGAGTTTTTATTTTCAGAAAATTTTTACTTGAGTTTTTTACAGATAAGGTGACTTCTTTGGTTTTAATTCTGATGTTGCTAGGAACAACATTTTTTCATGAGTCAGTAGCGGACGAATGCGGCCCACATGCAATGATGTTTGCCGGGTTTTCGTTGATGTTGTATTTAAATCACAAGTGGCATAAAAACCCAACTTACCGAACAGCCTTCTTTTTTGGTATGGTCAGTGGTTTATTCATTTTAGCACGAGGAAGCGGTATTTTTATTGCAATAATGCCTGTGCTTTGGTTTGTGTATGATAGAGAGAGTTTAAATAAAAAGATCATCCTGATTCAAAAAAATTGGAAGCAAATCCTTTTCGGGTTGATAGGGCTGGGTGTTTTTCCACTGATTCAAATAATATATTGGAAGTTTGTTACCGGTAAATTTATTCACAATACATATCAAGTCACACCAGGGTTTGATTGGTTTGACCCTCATTTTCAAAAAGTATTTTTCAGCTATAAAAAGGGCTGGTTATTGTATACACCAATGATAGCTTTTTGTTTTTTAGGACTAATCGTACTTTATAAAAAAAACAGAAGAATAGCCTATTCAGTATTTACATTTATTATTGTTAATGTTTATGTGATTTCATCATGGGGCACTTGGTGGCAAGGCGGAAGCTTTGGATCAAGATATTTTTTAGAATCATATGCCATCCTTGCTCTACCGCTTGGATATTTAATCGTTTATATCAATGAAAAGAAAATCTTGAAATATTTTTTCTATCCGGTTGCCTCTTTTTTCCTTTTTTTAAATCTATTTCAAACATGGCAATTCAATAATTTTATATTTGATGGCTATACAATGACTAAAGAGTATTATTGGAAAACATTCTTAAAAACATCTGTTGCTCCAGAAGATCGCAAATTCAGAGAAGTTGTTAGGGATTTTCTGCCAGTCGATGTACTTTCGAACCCCCATGATTACGAGCAAAGAACACACCAATATTTAAATTTTGAAGACAATTCTGAGAACATTAACACTCTTGTCTACAATAAGGGGAATAGAGACACGTCGTATGTTTTTAAGGGGTCTTATAGTTATAAAATTAACCCGCCAGACTTGTATGGCCCAACTTTTAAGATTCCTTACAACCGTTTAACGAAAAATGAACATGCTTGGATAAAAGTGAGTTTTACATATTTAGCAACACATGATTTAATAGAAAATTCGGCGAACTTAGTGATAGAGATGAATCATAATAATGGACAGTATATCGAAAAAAGAAGAGATTGGAGATTAGCAAGCCAAAACCCAAAATTAGGGGAATGGAATACTTTTTCGGTTGACTATTTAACTCCGTACCCTCTGTCTGAAGAAAATGACGTTTTTCATATTTATGTTTATTGTAGTGGAGAAAAGGCTGTTTATATTGACAATTTCAAAATTGATGTTTTAGAAAGAAAATGGTAAAATGAGAAAGTTATCTATTTTAATTCCGGCCTACAACGAGGAGAAAACAATCCACCTCATTCTAGACAAGGTGAAAGCTGTAGAATTGATTGATAATATTGAGAAAGAAATTATCATTGTTAATGATTGTTCGTCTGACAGCACCGCTGAGGTTATAGAGAAGTATACAGCAACAAACCCTGAAATGAGCATAACTCTTTATAATCAGGATAAAAACAAAGGCAAGGGAGCGGCCATTCATAAGGCAATCGAGTTGGCAAAAGGTGATTGGGTGATTGTTCAAGATGCAGACTTAGAATATGACCCTAGAGAGTATAACAAATTGTTAAAACCAATTATTGAAGGGTTTGCGGATGTTGTATATGGTTCAAGATTCATAGGAGGTAACCCTCATCGAATTATGTTCTTCTGGCATTCTTTAGGGAATCAGTTTTTAACCTTTATGTCTAATCTGTTTACCAACTTAAACTTAACAGACATGGAAACCTGTTATAAGTTAATGGATGCAAAAATTGCAAAAGGGCTAAAACTTCAAGAAAAACGATTTGGTTTTGAACCAGAGTTAACAGCTAAGTTGTCTAAAGTGCCGAACATTAGGATTTACGAGGTAGGTATTTCTTACTATGGAAGAACTTACGAAGAAGGCAAAAAAATTGGCTGGAAGGACGGGGTGAGGGCGATATATTGTATTGTAAAATATAACATCGCAAATAGGTTATAGCGGCGTTCTATTTCTTTTGCCAGCAATTTTAATTGTCTATCATGGTGTATCAGAAAGGCATAAAAATATCGTACTACTTATTCAAGTATTCTGTTTTAATCGGGACGTGCGGTTGACTTTACCCTAAATTCTTTAGGATCAACTATTCTTGATGCTTAAATCGCTCAATGCATCCTGCGAAGCAAAGGGAAGTTGAGGAATAGCTTCCTGTGAGCTTGAACTGATTAATAAACAACCTGTTGAGCAAGAAGGTTTTCATTGAAGAAATATTCGGCTGAATGCTATTTGGATGAAGAACGAAACTTAGAAAAACTAACATCTTGACTTGACAGTAACAACGATTGAAATACTTGATAGAAGATGTTAAGGCGCAAATCACCTATTTTTTCAAACCTTAAAGAGTTATTAAGAAATAGGGGAGCGTTAATAAAAAAGCAGGATAAAGTATATCCTTAATAGCCCTATACAAGCAAGACCTAATTATGGATACGGGATAAGTCACAAATATAAATTAAATTGGCTGGCTGATAAATAATTAGTTTGAGAAACCTAACCATCATTCCTTGTTTTAACGAAGAAAAACGTCTTAAAAAAGAACGCTTTAAAGAGTTTATTGGCGGTAGCGAAGGGATAGATTTTCTATTTGTAAATGACGGTAGCCTTGACAACACCTTAGATGGGTTATTAGAAATAAAAAAAGAACACCCTAACCGAGTAGAGGTGTTAGATTTGAAAAAGAATGGAGGAAAGGGCGAAGCGATCCGGCAAGGAATGCTCAATTCAGTTGATTTAGGATATGATTACATTGGATATTTTGACGCAGATTTGGCTACTCCTTTGGATGAAATTCCAAGGCTTTTAGGATATACAGAAAGAACTCTTCCCCCATTTATCGTAATGGGAAGTAGAATTAAACTGTTAGGTTCTACAAATATACAGCGAAAGTTAAGAAGACATTATATAGGAAGAGTCTTTGCAACCATTGTTAGCAACATGCTTCAACTTCCAATTTATGACACTCAATGCGGAGCAAAGCTAATTCACAATGAAATAATTTCAACCGTGTTTAAAGAACCATTTTCTTCTAAATGGTTGTTTGACGTAGAATTACTCTTTAGGTTGAGAAATAGTTATTTAGACTTTGAAAGCAGAATTGTTGAAGTTCCATTAAAGAACTGGAAAGATGTAGCCGGCTCAAAAATTGGGTTAACGTATTTTTTGAAGGCGCCATTCGATTTATTAAAAATTTATTTTAAGTATAAATGATTGCTCCAAAATCTAAAACTTGGATCTAATAAACAAGCTAAGCCAAAAAATGTTAGACAAGGAAAAATTTATTTTGATTTAAAAAATAACCCATTGATAAGACAGTAGCTCTCTTTTGAAAGTAACTTTGAAATAAAATAAATAATGAAAAAACCATATGCTTTTCTTACCGCATTTCTAATTGCTTTTAGTTCAATGGCACAAACGAGTTTGTCTCCTGGAGATCTTGCGTTTACAAGCTACACTTCAGACAACCCAGATGAGTTCTCGTTTGTTTTGTTGGAGGATGTTGATTCAGCAACAGTAATTAGCTTCACGGATCATGGTTGGTTGTCAACTGGAGCGTTTAGGACGACGGAAGGCGTAATTGTTTGGACTTCGGGTCAAGCAATTTTAAAAGGAAGTATTGTTACTATAAATTCAACAGCGCCAAGCATTGGCACCACAACAGGCTCAATGCCTGCTTTTTCGGGTAGTGGAGATCAAGTTTTTGCCTTTCAAGGAACCGTTGCAGCACCTTCTCTACTTGCAGGATTAAATATGGATGGAGCCTGGGCTGGCACTGCAAGTAACTCTAACAATTCGGCACTACCGGCAGTACTTAGTGGTTTTGCTTTAGCAATTGTTCCCGAAGTTGACAACGCTTATTACGATTGTGCAACAAATGGGTTTTCTGGAAACAAAACAACCCTGCTTAGTTTACTGTTAGACTCTTCGAAGTGGACAACAAGCAATTCTCTTCCCAATACATCCAATTGCACTTCATTTAATGTTACGACAGGATCTTCTAGCGTTGTGGTTAGTATTACAATTGACTCTAACGTTTCGTGTAATGGATTAATGAATGGAGGAGCAACTGCAATAGCTTCCGGAGGAATAACTCCCTACCGTTATACTTGGTCAACAGGAGACACTACGGCAATTGTCACAGGATTATCAGCTGGAACGCACTCTTTGGTTGTATTAGATAGCTTGGGACTTCAAGCAACCCAAACAGTAATCATTACTGAACCGGCTGCATTGGCGGCAACATTTATCGTCACAAATGCAACCACTATTGGAGGAAGCAATGGTTCAATAGCTACTACGGTAAGCGGAGGAACGTCACCTTTCTCATTTGTTTGGAGCAATGGAGACACAACAGCCGTAAACAATAATTTAGCGGGAGGAACATATTCGGTTACTATCATTGATGCTAACGGATGTTCTTTAGTTGATTCTGCAACGGTTTCAGATCCAGCAGCAGTTGTATTAGCAATGAGTTCAAACAACATAAGCTGTTTTGGTGCTGCCGATGGAACTGCTAAAGCCAGCGCTACTGGTGGCATTGGGTCGTACACATATAGGTGGAGCAACATGGCAATAACAGATTCAATTGGGGGATTAGTTGCAGGAACATACGCAGTAACGGTTACAGATAGTCTAGGAACACCAGCTATAGATTCTGTCGTAATTGTTGAGCCTTTTGCATTACAATTGTCATTAATAGTCGCCAACGCTTCTGCTGTTGGAGTACCAGATGGAGCAATTAACTTATCTGTAACAGGCGGAACGCCAGGGTTTGTTTACAACTGGAGTAATTCTGCTACATCAAAAGATATTATTATGCTTGCGGCAGGAACGTATTCGGTTATTGTAACAGATACAAAAGGCTGTCAACTTATTGATTCTGCAACAGTATTGGAACCTGGCGCTTTGGCAAGTTTGGTGATAACTGAGATTAATTACAATGGGCCTGAAGGTGGAACAGATACTTCTGAGTTTATTGAATTTGCAAATGCAGGCAGCACAACTGTTAATCTAAATGGATTTAGTTTTTCGCAAGGAGTGACACATATGTTCGGCGTAAACGATAACGTTGCTTCGGGACAACGGTTTGTAATTGCCTACGATTCATCAGCATTTCGAAACCGATATGGACTTAATGCAGATGCGGTTTGGACTTCAGGCGGATTATCAAACGGAGGAGAGGACATTGCCATTGTAGATAATTTTGGCAGAACGGTTGATTCTGTGGATTTTGATGACAGCAGCCCATGGCCTGCAAATGCTGGCATGACTGGTCCCGATGGAAACGGGTCGTCTATCGAATTGCAAACAGCACTTTCTTCAGATAATAATGTAGCTTCAAACTGGATAGCTTCAGCATTAGCTGTTCCTGGAGTAATAGTTAATGGATTTCAAGTTTTTGGATCGCCAGGAAACCCATATACTACTGGAATAAATACAATGGTTTCTGACAATAATACTATCAAAGTATTCCCAAACCCATCAAAAGGAGTTATAACAATTGAAACAACAACCAGTGTAATTCAAAAAATTCAATTGATTTCTATAGAAGGAAAGTTGTTGAGAGACATTCAAAGCACAAAGAATCAAATGCAACTTGATTTGTCTGCATTAGCGAATGGAGTATACTTTTTAAAAGTTGGAAATAAAACACAGAAAGTAATTCTGAATAGATAGAATCTGTTAAGATTAATTTCTAAGCCCCTGTCAATTAATTGAGAGGGGCTTTTTTTGTTACATTTAAGTTATGAAATATATTAAATTCCCCATTTTCTTAGCAATGCTATTCAACTGCAACATACTTTCTGCGCAAGAGAGTACAATTCAGAAAGAACAAGCTGAATTTATGCAAAGCAGAACAGATTCTGTTGCTGTTGGGAAAGCTATTCCTGATTTTACCATGGTCAATGAAAGGCTTGAAGAAGTTCAATTTAGTAGTTTATTGGGCAAGACGGTGGTAATTGATATTTGGGCAACTTGGTGCAAACCATGCATTGCTTTAAGCCCGGCCTTTGAAAAAGTGAAAGAGGAATTGCAAAATGAAGCGATAGTCTTCTTATCGATATCTGTAGATCAGGATGAAGATAAGTGGATTAATTACACGGAAGAACACCAAGTAAACTATGACAGATACTGGGTTGGGAAAGAGGCTGAAAACCCTATTGTTTGGTTCACTTTTGGAGAATTTGAGCATGAAGAGCAAAAAGTCTGGGCAGAAAGTATTCCCCGCTTTATTGTTGTAAATAAAAGTGGAAAAGTGGAACTTCTCAACTTTGGTCAACCAGGAATGCCTTCTTTTAAGAAAGCAATAAAGAAAGCGCTAAAAAACTAGTTGTTTTTCTTGAACATTTCGTTAAATCGAAAGTATGCACCAACATGTACTCCCCACTTTCGAAGTGTAAAATACTTGTCACTACTGTCGGTAAATGCATATTGAACCTGTCCTAGAAAACCAAATTTTTGTCCTTTATAGTTGTATTGAATCCCAGCTTGGCCAACAGTTTGAGTTACGTCTGATGGGTAATAATTTGAAGTGACGCTCAGAATAGTAGAATATCTAAAATTGCTAAACTCAAGCGCACTTACTTTAGCGATGACACCTATATAATTTTTATCTCCAATGTTAGTAAATCCGCCGCCTTGTAAAAAGAAAGAATTATACTTAGCGCTAACATAAAGTTCATCTAGAAAGATTATATCGTTTTGGATATCTATAATTGCTCCAGTTTGACCAGCAGAGTAGCCTGCAAAAAAATTGTAGTTGAAAGAATTTTCTTCGCTATTGAAATAGCCAATTGCTGCGTCATATTTGAAGTTTTTTGCAATGAATTTTTGCTCTTCTCCAGCAGGAGTTGTTGTTGTTGAAGTAATGTTCCAGTTTGATGTAAAACTTGAAGTTACGGCTAGGTGGTTTGTTATGGCATAAGATGCGGCAACATCTGTTCCGTTTCCTGTAGAAACACCTAAGTTGAGCTCTCCTTTTTCCTCTATAACAGGCGCATGAATCATGGCTGGTTTATAGAAGTTACAAGAACTAAGAGTAACAAGAACAGAAAACAATAAAACTAGATTTTTCATACGCTTATTTTAATCGCGAAGCTACGGTAATTACTTCTTTAAATGCCTCTTTATCACCATTTAAGTTGAAAGTTTCAAACAAAACGATGTAAATTCCTACCCTAGCTTTAGTGTTTTCATCTGTAATACCGTCCCAAAAGAAATTTCCTTCGCGACCTAGCAGTTCGTTGTTAATGAGTTTTTTAATTAACCTTCCATTTCTGTCCAAAATTGAAACATTGGCAACATATCCGGGAGCATTAAATTTGTAATTAATGGAGAGAATATCTTGAAACCCGTCATTGTCTGGCGAGAAGATTTTAGGCTCTATTGAAATAGTCCAGCTAGATTTTGGATTACTAAAGTCTTGTGAATTTTTGTATCCAGGAGTAGCAAAACCCACCTTTTCTGAAGCAGAGTGCCAATTGCTTTCATCCAAACTAGATTTTTCGCTATTAATTCGCTCTAGAGAAACACCATCATCGTCATTTAACAGAGCAAAATGATAATCATCTTTGTATTCCATTTCGTCAATTAGCTCTAAGTTGGAGTTAAAAATATAGACTTTCCCTTCGCTGTCACTATATGTTGGGAGGTCCGCTATTTCTAAAATGTTGTCAGAAACACTAAAGGGGTATTGCTGAATGATATCTGCTTTGTCTTCTGTAAGTACAATATATTCTTTTGGAAAAACAAGAAAAGGAAGCTCGGTAATTACTTTTAAGTTGGCGATGGTGTCGTCAAAGTTGGCTATTAGCCAGTTTTCAAGTGTGATTACTTTTTCAGAACGATTGTACAGTTCTACAAAATCTTTACTATTAGATCGGGAATTAAATAGAACTTCATTTATAACTAGGTCATTTTTACCCGCAATGCTTGGTAAGGCAATTGTTGTTGAGTTTTTAGAAATTACATTTCCCGAACAGTCGTTGACATTGGAAATGCTTACTGTGTAGAAAACGCCTGAATCTAGTTTCGAATCTAATTCGAGAATAGCTACTTCGTAATCTGGGGCAACAGGTTCAACTGACCGAATTGATAGATTAGGAGAGAAGGTGTAAGTTCCACTTCTCAAAGTGATACTGTCCATTAATTCATTGAAACGAACAGAAAGGCTACTATCGCTCAATATTAACACCTCTACTAAGTTTGGCGCTGTCACGTCGGGCAATGTGTCGAATTGAGTGTTTTGTGTTCCAGGCGTTCCTCCTATTGAAGCGTTAGAGCCACTATAATTTACCCTACCAACGCACAAAGTAAAAGGGTTAACCTGCTCTAAAGTAAAGCCTCCTTCTTTTTTTGTATCATCTGCATACCAAGAGTCGTCATAGTTCACGTAGTCAACAATTTGCCCTGAGTTATCTTTCAATGTAATGTTGTCCCCTGAATTATTTAAAATGGGAAAACTTGCTTGACCTAACACCTGTCCATAACTTAAAAAATCGTTTGTTGAAGCTTGAGGACAGACAATCAAAAACTCTCCTGGCCTTAATATGTGGTTACCTAATGTTGAATTGGTTGACCCATCGGAAAGAACCCAATTGTTCAGGTCGAAAACTTTAGAAGAGGCATTGAAAAGTTCAAGAAACTCTGCTTCAGGTAGCCCATTGCTTGGGGTGTAGTCAGCATACAATTCATTAATTACAATGTCGCGATAAACTGCTGGAACAGGAATAAAGTAGGTGAAACTGGTTGAAGAAGGGAGCATTATGTTGCCTGCCGCATCTTCAATATTTTGAATTGAAATAGAATATGAACCTCCATTTGTAAATGGCGTTGCAAAAGTTAGTTCTAACGTGGTGCTATCTACAGAAGTAAAAAGTATTAAACTTGGAGTCCCAATAGTTTGATTTACCAAGTAATTGTTCAGGTTTAAAGCTGAAGTTGAATCTAATTTTTCATTAAATACAATCTCAAGCGTTCGATCAGATAGCAGATTAACTTGACTTATTATTGGTTTTGAAGTGTCTTGAAACGAAGTGCCGCTAACAAGGAAATCATCAAAAAAGAACTTATCTGATCGCGTCGAGGTGTATTTACAAAGAACACCGAAATAATTACTGGTGCCATATTTATGTTCTATCGCCGATCCTTGCAATTGGTATGCGTTTCCAACTCCACTTTGATCTAAGGATAAACTCCATTCGTTGGTCGCACTTTTTGAAACTCTAATTTTTACTGCAGGAGCAATGGCAACTGTACTATTCATTCCATCAATTAGCAAAGTGTCAGAAAGGCCATCTTGTCGGTACAATCGTACATTGTCTACTGTCCCCGACTGTCCTCCAATTCGAACGTAATAGCCATTAAGCGCTGATGTCAAATCTTGATTGTTCGAAACAAGGTAAACTTTAGCAAAATTGGAAGTGGATGGATTAAAATTCAACCGAACATGAAATTCCCAAAAGGCACTATTAATAACAGTTGAAGTAGTGATTAGATAGGATTCGTTTGAGCTTGCAGCGCCTGTATTGTTTAGCTGCAGCACTTTAGCAGCGTTGATTTCAAACTTGCTAGTTTCCCCACTCCAAACTGGGTTAACTGTGAAATTACTGTCGTTAAAATTATCTGAGAAACCAGTTTGTGCCTTAGCCTGAAATGCGAAAACAAACAAAAGAGAGACTGCTAAAAGAGAAAGGACTTTCTTCATAGATCAAAAATAAGCTTCGTAAAGTTAGTAATTTTGAATGTTGAGGAAGTAAATAAATCGTTAAGAATAGAGAGATGAAAGTTGCAGTAGTAGGAGCCACAGGTTTAGTAGGAACAGTGATATTGCGTTTGTTAGAGGAACGGGGATTTCCTGTAACTCAATTATTACCAGTTGCCTCGGAAAAGTCCGTTGGGAAAACCATAGTGTTTAAAAACACCGAAGTAAAAGTGGTTAGCATGCAACAAGCAATTGATGAAAAACCTTCTATTGCTTTGTTTTCGGCAGGGGGAGAAACCTCTTTGGCTTTTGCAGAAAAATTTGCAGCAAACGGCACTGTGGTTATTGATAATTCTTCTGCGTGGAGAATGGATCCAACAAAAAAATTAATTGTACCGGAGGTAAATGGACAAGAGATAACTTCAGCCGATAAAATCATTGCAAATCCGAATTGTTCAACTATTCAATTGGTAATGGCAATGGCTCCACTTCACCAAAAATATGGTATTGAACGAATGATTATTTCGACCTATCAATCCATTACAGGAACAGGAATTAAAGCTGTTCGACAGCTCGAAAATGAGCAACAAGGAATAAAAGGCGAAATGGCATATGATTATCAAATTCATCAAAATGCAATACCTCAATGTGATATTTTTTTAGAAAATGATTACACCAAGGAAGAAATGAAGTTGGTGCACGAAAGCCGTAAAATTTTAGGAGAACCGAATCTAAAAGTGACTGCAACAGCTGTTAGAATTCCAGTAGTAGGAGGACATTCAGAGTCTGTAAATGTGACCTTTAAAAAGAACTTTAAAATAGACGAGATTAAGTCTGTTTTAAACGAAGCAGATGGAGTTGTAGTTCATGACAATCCAGCTAAAAATGAATACCCAATGCCTTTTTATAAAAAGGAACAAGACGAAGTTTTTGTAGGAAGAATAAGGAGAGACGAAAGCGCAGAAAAGAGCCTTAATTTGTGGATTGTTTCTGATAATTTGCGGAAAGGAGCAGCAACAAACGCGATTCAAATTGCTGAATATTTGGTTGCTTCGAAAAAAATCTAGTTCGCAACAGTTTCTTTTTCAGAATTATATCTTATATTGTGATAAGCAAGGCAACGTTTCTACACAATGTTGGGTCATATACCTACAGAGTAGGTATGTAATAGATTTATCAAAACGAAATGACCGAAGAAAAAATCATACAAGGATGCATAAACGAGCAGAAAGCTGCTCAGCAATGTTTGTATGAGACCTACTCTCCAAAAATGTACTATGTCTGCTTGCGCTATGCAAGGCATGCTTCTGAAGCTCAAGATATGTTACAAGATGGCTTTATTAAGGTTTTTGACAATATAGGGTCTTTCAAATTTAACGGCTCTTTTGAGGGTTGGATTAGAAGAATAGTAGTGAACACTGCGCTGAACCATTGTCGTAAATCTAGCTTTAAACAAGAGAAATTAGGTATTGAAGATTACCAAGACAAGGTAGTTGAATCAAAAGCGGTAAGCAATTTAGGAGAAAAAGAATTGTTGGCATTAATTCAAAAATTACCAGACGGATACAGAATGGTATTCAACATGTATGTAATAGAGGGATTCAGCCACAAAGAGATTGGAGAAATGCTAGATATTACAGAAAGCACTTCCCGCTCTCAATTAGCGAAGTCAAGAAAATGGATGCAAAACGAATTAGTAAAATTAAAAATAACAAGTCATGTCTGATCAAATCAACGATTTTGACCAAATCTTCCGAGATAGACTGAGTGACCAAATGGCAACTCCCCCCCCTGCCGTATGGGAAAACATTCAGGCTAAGCGAAATTTTGGTCATGTGGTGGCCAACCGAATTTCGAACAACTGGGGAATTTTTGGAACGTTGCTGATGTTGTTAATGGCTGGCGGCAGTTCTATCGTACTATTTGGTGAGGAGGAGAGTAACCAATATACATACCGGGCAAACGAGATTAATGAATCAACAATAAGTAATAATGCAACAGAAGTAGAGCAACAACGTATCAATAACAATTCAAATACAATTAACTATCAAGCTAAATCAAGGCAAACTGAAAACCAAGTTAAACAGACACCTATAGCACAAAAACAAATAGAAACTGCTTTTGATTACGGTGTTTACTATCCATCAGCCGATGAACTTGCTTCTTTGGCGAAAGCAGGGTTTGTGCGACCAGATTTACCAAACTCTAAACTCTCTATTTACATTAAAAATTTAGATGGTTGGGAAAGCGCGCGACCAAAGGCTTTTTCTAGGTATCATCAAATGGACTTAATGGAGAAACAATTTGTAAATAGAACTCTTGTAAAAGCAGATCCAAAAAGAGTAGAAATCGATTTTGACTATGTGCTACCTAGAGTTGAACGTAAAACGTTTTGGCAAAGAAGTTCTGTATTGTTTGCTGTTACTCCGCATACTATTCATAAGACAATGAAAGCAAAGTATAATTTGTCTTCGTCTTATTTAAGAGATCGAGAAAAGGCTGAGAATACAAGATTGGCTTATTCGGTCAGCGGATTGTTACAATATGAATTGACAAAGCATCGTTTTATAGAAACAGGTATTAATTATACTCAGATTTATGAGGAAATGTATTTTGAAGGAAAAAAGCGTTTTAGCAACCAATATAATTTTGTAGAAATTCCGTTATTGCTAGGATTTCAAGATCGTAATTCAAGATGGGGCTGGCATGTAAAAGGTGGATTAGGGTTGCAGATTATGAACTCGTACAAAGGCTATATCTTAAAAAGAGTAGATGTATTTGGAGGCGAAGAGAAAGAGTCGTTGAGTCGAATAAACAAGAGCACTGTGAAAGGTTATGTTAATCAGGATCACAATTTGTCGAACAAACAATCTGTAAATGAGGTTGCAAATCTTGAAGATGAAGGTGAGAATCCATTTAAAACGAGTGGAGTTATAAATGTTCATTTGGCTGCAGGTCTTACTTACTTTCACACGGAGAAAACGTCATTTTTAATTACTCCAAGTTATAGAAGAAGCGTGAACTCAATTACTAAAGGAGAAGCACGATTTACAGAGAAATTACAATACGTAGGAATTAGTTTTGGAACTAGGTTTAAGTTTTAAGATAACCTATAATATAACAAAAGCCCCAGCAATTATATTGTTGGGGCTTTTTTAATTCTTCCTTAAGAGTCTAATTAGGTTGTATTAATTTTACGCAATCATTTCATCAAACTAGTGCAACCTTTGTTGCAACAACCTGTTCTTTATGGATTAAAACGGGTCGCTGAAAGTTGTTTTGATATTCACGCTCGACTTGCTCTACTCTATATCGGTTGAGTAGAATCTTCTCTTACTTCTTCCGTATCTTCTTTGTTGCTTTCTTCAACAATCTCTTCTTCTTCCTTAAAGAAGTCTCTATGAAAAAGTAATACAGAAGCTACTCCGCAAGTAATAGCGGCATCTGCAATGTTAAATACAGGCCTAAAAAATATAAAATGCTCTCCGGACCAAATCGGGAACCAATCGGGAAAGAATCCTTCCATTAAAGGGAAATACAACATATCGACAACTCTACCATACAAAGGAGCAGCATAGCCTCCCTCTGGAGGAAATAAAGTAGCTACCTGATAGTAACTATCATTAAATATTACTCCATAAAAAGCACTGTCAACAATGTTTCCTAATGCTCCAGCAAAAATTAGAGCTCCGCTCGCCATTAAGCCAGTTGAAACTCCTTTTTTAGGTAAACTAAATAAATACCACCCAATACCTGTAACGGCTACAATTCTGAAAAGACTTAGAAATAATTTACCCCACTCTCCAGCGAACTCCATTCCGAAGGCCATACCATTATTCTCGGTAAAGTGAATGATAAACCAATCGCCAAAAACAGGAATTTCCTCAGAAATTTCCATGTTTAGTTTTACCCAAAACTTGCTTGCTTGGTCTAAAAACAAAACTGCCACTATAATTAGTAGCGGCAGTCCATAAGAAGAAAACTTATTCTTCATGTTTTATTACGCTTGTGCGTTTTTTGCTTCAATTGATAGAGTTGCATGTGGAACTGCCTTCAACCTTTCTTTTTGAATTAGCTTACCTGTAACTCGGCACACACCGTATGTTTTATTAGCTATTCTTGTTAAAGCGTTTTCTAAATGCACAATAAATTTTTCTTGACGGTTTGCCAAGTTGCTCATTTCTTCTCTTGATAGCGTTTCAGAGCCATCTTCCATCATTTTAAACGAAGGGGAAGTGTCTTCTGTTCCGTGGTCATCTTTATGAGATAAAGAGCCTCTTAAGCCCTCATAATCGATTCTTGCTTCGCCTAATTTTCCTTCAATTAAATCTTTGAACTCTTGTAATTCTGCGTCATTGTACTTTTCTTTCTCCATGGTATTTTATTTTTTCGCTTTTGCTAATTAGATAAGGCGTTTAAACCTTTTCTAAACTAACGTAAGTTTTAGTTTCGTTGTCAATTTCTAATAGGTACTTCGTACCAATAATTTCTTTTACAAACGTTAAATCGTTTGCCAATGTTTCAGAACAAATATAATTTTTATTGTTTTCAACTGCACTACTTATTTGAGGAACGGTTTCCAAAGAAATGTTAATCTTATCGATTACATCAAAACCAGCCTCTTTTCTGAAGTTTTGAATTCTATTAACCACCTCTCTTGCAATACCTTCTTCCTTTAATTCTTCACTCATGGTTACATCTAATGCAACAGTATATTTACCTTCTGTGGCAACTAACCAACCGGGAATGTCCTCTGAAGATATTTCAACATCAGAGATATCCAAAGCGATTGTTTTTTCTGGTAAGGCAAGTTCAATTTTTCCAGCAACTTCTAATTCAGCGATTTTTTCTTGAGTGATTTGGCTAATTGCCCCTGCAACTAACTTCATGTCTTTTCCAAATTTTGGGCCTAATTTTTTAAAGTCTGCTTTCACCTTTTTTACCAACACTCCTGCAGTTTCTTCCAAATATTCTAACTCTTTCACATTTACTTCCGATAGAATTAAGGCCTCAACTTCTTGTAACTGTCGTTTGAAGGTTGGATCTAAAATTGGGACCATCATTTTTTGTAATGGTTGACGAACTTTTAGGCTTTCTTTCTTTCTCAAGGCTAAAACCATGGATGATAATTTTTGAGCAATTTCCATTCGTTGCTCTAAATCTACATCTATGTATTGTTCTTTTAGTTTTCCAAAATCAGATAGATGAATTGAATCAACCGTTTCTTTGCCGCTAACCACATTTAAGTCCTTGAATAACCGATCCATAAAAAAAGGAGCAATTGGTGCAGAAAGTTTAGCAACGGTGATTAAGCAATTGTATAGCGTTTGATAAGCAGAAATTTTATCTTCTGAGTAGTCTCCTTTCCAGAATCTTCTTCTGCACAACCGAACGTACCAATTACTCAAGTGGTCTGTTGTAAATTCTTGAATTAAACGGCCAGCTTTGGTTGGCTCGTAATCTTCAAAAGCAGCATCTACCTCTTTTACCAACGAGTTGAGTTTAGAAAGCACCCAGCGGTCAATTTCTGGTTTTTTATCGTAAGGAACATTGTCTTCTTCGTATTTAAAACCATCAATGTTGGCGTACAATGCAAAGAAGTTATAAGTGTTGTAAAGTGTTCCGAAAAATTTTCGTTGAACTTCAGTTATTCCGTCTACATCAAACTTTAAGTTGTCCCAAGGCTGCGCATTAGTAATCATGTACCAACGAGTAGCGTCAGGGCCGTAATTTTTCAACGTCTCAAAAGGATCGGCAGCGTTTCCTAGGCGCTTGCTCATTTTTTGACCATTTTTATCTAACACTAGTCCGTTTGAAACGACATTCTTGTACGCGATGGTATCAAAACACAAGGTTGCTATTGCGTGAAGGGTGAAAAACCACCCTCTAGTTTGGTCGACTCCTTCAGCAATAAAGTCAGCAGGATAGAATCCGTTTTCTTCAATTAATTCTTTGTTTTCGAAAGGATAATGCCATTGGGCATAAGGCATAGAACCTGAATCAAACCACACATCGATTAAATCTGTTTCTCTTTTCATGGCTTTGCCAGAAGCAGAAACTAAAACAATATCGTCTACAAAAGGTCGGTGAAAATCAAACGTTTCATAGTTCTCTTTAGACATATTTTGTGGTTCAAAATCGGCTAATGGGTTTTTGCCCATCATTCCTGCAGCAACTGCCTTTTCACATTCTGCACGCAATTGCTCGGCAGAACCAATGCAAATTTGCTCTTCCTTATCTTCCGTTGTCCATATAGGTATTGGAATTCCCCAATATCTAGAACGACTTAAATTCCAATCTTGCAAATTTTCTAACCAGTTTCCAAAACGCCCTTTTCCGGTGCTTTCTGGTTTCCAGTTAATTTTTTTGTTGTTCGCAATTAATTGTTCCTTAACGGCAGTTGTTTTAATAAACCAAGAATCCAGAGGGAAGTATAAAATTGGCTTATCGGTTCTCCAACAATGTGGGTAACTGTGCTCGTATTTTTGAACGTCAAACGCTCTGTTTTCTTCTTTTAGCTTAATTGATATTCTTACATCAACCGATTTGTAATCAGCAGGTTTGTCTTCGTCGTTTAAGTACTGTTCTTTTACGTATTCGCCTGCATAATCGGTGACCTCAGCTTTAAATTTTCCCTGATTATCAACCAAATGTAAAGCTCCAACTCCGTTAGCTTTTGCAACCATATAATCGTCCGCTCCATAGCTTGGCGCTAGGTGTACTATTCCTGTACCGTCGGAGGTAGTTACAAAATCGCCTAATAAAACTTTAAATGCATCGCCTTCTTCTGGTTGAACATAAGGCATTAATTGCTCGTATCGTAAACCTTCTAACTCGCTTCCTTTACATTCTGCAACAATTTCATAAGGAATATTTTTTCCATCGTTTTTATAATCTGCAAGCGTTAAGTCTTTTGCTTTTTCAGAAAACCATTTTCCCACCAAGTCTTTTGCAAGAATGGCCGTTATTGGTTGATGAGTGTATTTGTTGAATGATTTAACCTTAACGTAGTCAATGTTTTTCCCAACTCCAAGAGCCGTATTCGAAGGTAAAGTCCAAGGAGTTGTAGTCCAAGCTATAAAAAACAACTCACCGTGTACATCGTCGTACAGAAATTTAGAATCTTCGTTCTCTATAACTTTAAACTGAGCGGTTGCTGACGTATCCTTTACATCTTTATACGCGCCAGGTTGGTTCAACTCATGTGAACTTAACCCAGTTCCAGCTGCGGGAGAATAGGGTTGTATGGTATATCCTTTATAGATTAAACCCTTATTGTACAGCTTTTGCAATAAATGCCATACCGTTTCAATGTATTTATTTTCATAGGTAACATATGGATTTTCCATATCGACCCAATAGCCCATTTTTTTAGTCAGGTCATTCCAAACATCAGTATATTTTAGTACCGTCTCGCGACAAGCCTTGTTGTATGCTTCAACTGAAATGGTTTTGCCAATATCTTCCTTGGTAATTCCAAGCTCTTTTTCAACGCCCAATTCAACCGGTAAACCGTGAGTATCCCAACCGGCTTTTCGTTTTACTTGAAAGCCTTTTTGAGTTTTGTAGCGACAAAAAATATCTTTGATGGCACGTCCCATGACGTGGTGAATACCTGGCATTCCATTCGCAGAGGGTGGGCCTTCGTAAAACACAAAAGGTTCATTTCCTTCCCGACTTTCAACACTTTGTCCGAAAATGTCATTTTCTTCCCAGTATTTTAGTACCTCATCTGCCGCAGCAGGAAGGTCTAATTGCTTGTATTCTTTGTATTTACTCATGGCTTTCTTTACTTAAATAAGCATTGACGAAGGTAATAAAACGGGGTTGATTTACACAACTTCTTGAAAGGTAAAACGAAAGCAAATAAAACGCTTACATTGCCGTTTTATCATTATGAAAGCCAAACTACTCTCTGTAGCAAATTTAATTATCACTTTGCTTTTAATTTATTGGAATTACCTTTCCAATACTGGTTTTATTGAAGGCAAGACCATTGGCGATTTAAGCGATAAATATACTAGTATGTTCACTCCTGCAGGTTATGCTTTTTCTATTTGGGGAATTATTTTTTTAGGGTTAATAGTTTTTGGAATTTTTGCAGTGTATTTGGCGTTTTCCAAACCTGATAAGTATCATTATGTTGAGAAAGGAGTTCCATTAATGATAGGAGTCAATCTGCTTAATGGAGCTTGGGTATACTATTGGTTAGCGGAAGACATTTTCTTTTCCGTCTTAATAATGTTCTGGATGTTCAGCTGGTTGTTGAAAACTATCCTTAAACTTAGAATGGAACTTTGGGATGCACCCATGAAAATTATTGCTTTAGTTTGGTGGCCTATAGATTTTTACTTTGGATGGATTATGGTAGCGTTGGTTGCCAATGCTTCATCTTATTTGAATTCAATTGGGTTTTCAATGGGTTTGAAGGAACAAACTTGGGTGATCATTATGATAGGAGTGGTAACGTTGATAAATTTCTTCTTAATTCAAAAACGAAATTTGAGAGAAGTAGCTTTAGTTGCCATTTGGGCTTTGGTTGCCATTGCTGTTCGGCATTGGGAAGTAGAGGCAACAATTTCGTACACGGCGCTTTTTGCAGCAATGTTTCTGCTAGTAACAGTCCAGCTGCATGCATCTAAAAATGGAGGGACTTTGCCTTTTTTGAAGAAAAAATGGGGTGAGGCTATATGATTTTTGGCACTTTACTTCGATTTTACTCAATATAAACTTTTCCGTTCGACGATTTTTTACTACCCTACCAAGCTCGCTTTTAATTCTTCTAAAAACTTAGTAAGAACAGGATACCCAACATGGTCCATAACAATTATTTTCCACCACATTGGTCGACTTTCATAGGTGTCAGCTACTAGTTCAAATTTCATGGCCAAATCTGAGGAAACCTGATCCGCTTTTATGGTAACTATATTGAGATGGGGGTTTCTGAAATATTCGATATTTAAGGCTTTTAGTTTATTACACAAGAAGTCAGTTCGGCAAATAAGCTCATTCATCTTTATGGCCCAACCTTCTGATCCATAATTCATTAATAGCATCCAAATAACAACAGCATTGGCCCCGCTACGACTACCGCAAATCGTATAGTCTAAGCCCGGAACGTATTGCGCATATGTATTGGTTACGTATTGCATATATCCTTTTCTGATTAAGAAAACACCAGTTCCATAAGGTGTTTGTAGCATTTTGTGGCCATCAATAGAGACCGAACTAATTTTCTCGTTTTTGAAATTGTGAATTGAATTTGGGTTGGTGAATGGGTAAATAAAACCACCAAAAGCGGCATCTAAATGGACTTTATAGATAAATTGCTCTTGTTCTAAAAGAGCAGTTATTGGGTCAATATCGTCAACAGAACCAAACATGGTTGTAGAAACGTTCAGAACAACAATAAAATACTTTATGCCCTGCTTCTTAGCTGCTTTTAGTTGTTCTTGAAGGTTATTCGTTTCAATTTGACGAGTGCTTTTATCTACCGATAGCATAAACGGGTTGAGTTGCAATAAGTCACACCCTTTGGTAATGGAGTAGTGAGTATCTTCAGAGAAGAGAACTCCAATTTGTCCCAACTCCGCTTGATATTCCTTTTTTAAGTAGTTGCGATAAATCCACATGGCTTCCAGGTTGGCCTCTGTTCCTCCTGTAGCAACATAACCATCCACTGTATCTTTTTCGGCTGCAAAAACCTCTTCAGCGCAAATGGAAATCAACTCTTTTTCTATTGCTTGCGTTCCTTGAAAAATCGGAGAACCAGGTTTTTTAAGGGTATGGCAACCAATATGGTTGGGGTTTGCAATTAAAGTGCGAAGGAACGGTGCGTCTTTCAAAAACGAAGCATCAGGGTAAAACTCCTTTCGGTCAAGATAGGTTCCTGGAATGCCTATCATATCGTTTTTATGATAATTTGCATTTTTATTTAATGCTTTATCAATTCGTTCGTTTACAGCTTTTCTTTCAATCGACTTCCAATACATGATTAGGGACAATTAATGGGTTGATTTTGAATTTGGGGACTAACGTATGGGATACCCAAGTTCATTCCCCTTAGAATGAATAAAGTGCCAAGTAAAAACAAAAAGACGGGCACAAATCGTTTGACCGGAGGGAGGAATTTCCTTTTTATTTTGTTGCCATAAACAGCGACGCTCAGCATTAAAGGTAAAGTGCCAATTCCAAAACAAGTCATAAATAGCCCCCCTTCAAGTGGGCTAGCCATGGCAACAGCGCCAGCTAGTCCCATATATACTAATCCGCAAGGTAACAGTCCATTAAGCATTCCTATAAAAAACAGATTTGCGAAAGAGGTTCTGCCAAAGCGTTTTGCCATGGCTGTTTTAATACTGTTAATCCATAAAAAATGAATGGGAAAATTCCATTTCTTAAGTTGGAAGAGAGTCCACAGAGCACTTAAAATCATGAAAACACCCACAATAATAGATAGTTTTTGTTGAAAACCTACTAATGCAAACCCACTGCCAATAACACCGAAAAAACATCCAATTAAAAAATAGGTAGACAGGCGGCCAATATTGTACAAACCACTTCCTGTCAGAATATTAAATGAATTACTTCTATCTAATGGCAGAGCGAGTGCAATTGGACCGCACATTCCAACACAGTGTAAACTTCCAAGAAGTCCGATTGATATGGCTGCCCAATACTCCATCAAGGAATAACTATGGTTTGTTCTTGATAAAAATCAACCCCATTGGCAGACCAATCTACTTTGATTAAATACTTGCCTTTAATAAAATTACTTAGAGGTATGGTGTGAGATCCTGTTTCGGTCTTAAATGATTCGATAAAATCTTTTGTTTCGTCAGATGGACGAAAACAATTAATTGACCCAGTCAAAAGTTCTGTTTGTTGAGGAAAAATGATTTTTAGATTTTTCCCTTCTACAACGCTTTGTAACGAACCATCTAATGCTTCGGCTCTGGTTCTGCTGTCAATTTTATCTTGAAATTTTATTTCCTGAGCATAGTAATCTTCTGTTACCAAGTCAAAATCTTCGCCGAAAGCTTTGTATACCATAAATCCTATAAACACAACAAATGTGGTATAAAAAATGGCAATACCTGTTCCCCAATTTAATTTCATAGTCTTATTTTTTTCGTCGAATTGGAGCTAAGAAAGAGGTTTTAACCTCGTCTAGCAATTCTCCATTATCATTATAAACCCCTAACTTAATATCAGATTTTCTTTCACTGAGCTGGCCTTTGTCCATTACTAAAAAGAAGGTGCCTTCTGCCATTGACTCTGAAGGAATAGTTAAGCCTTTATTCCCTATAAACTCTATGTTCCCTTCATGATCAATTAGACGAATCACTCCATCGATTTCTTCGAATGTTTTATTAATGATTTTGTAGTTATATAAATTACTAATTTGCCCGTTCTCTCGTTTTTGATATTCTTGGCCGGTAGCTTTCAAAATAGTAGCATCAACATCTGTTCTATATAAGAGCAAAACACCAATCCCACAGATCAATAAAAAGAGAACGATTGAATAGGCTAACGTTCTCACTGAAAACGTGTTGTGCTTTTTGTTTACAATTCCCTCCTCAGATTCGTAACGAATTAGACCTTTTGGTAAGCCTACGCCTTCCATGATATTGTCGCAAGCGTCGATACAAGCCGTACAGTTAATACACTCTAACTGAGTGCCATTTCGAATGTCAATTCCCGTAGGGCAAACGTCTACACAATGATTACAATCTATACAATCGCCTTTTTTTGCCTCTTCACGGTTTTCGTTCTTTTTGAACTTTCCTCGAATTTCACCTCTAATGTAATCATAGGCAACAATAATCGAATTGCGATCGAGCATTACGC
Source organism: uncultured Flavobacteriales bacterium (assembly GCA_913059105.1). Taxonomy (GTDB): domain Bacteria; phylum Bacteroidota; class Bacteroidia; order Flavobacteriales_E; family Vicingaceae; genus NORP294. The sequence continues at coordinate 9,586 of CAJXRL010000002.1, read as the reverse complement.
CTTGTAGCCTACCATAAGGGCAGGCAACGATACAGACCTGCTCTCTAAACCACGTAAACACCCAATAAAATACAGCAGTGAAGAGTAAAATAGAGGCTAAACCGCCAATGTGATTCAATGGGTTATCGGAAATAATAGAGAAGAGTTCTTCAATTCCTATAATGTATGCCAGAAAAGTGTTGGCAATAAGAAAAGAAATGACGAAGAAAATACTGTGTTTAAGCGTTTTCTTTCGAATTTTTTCAGCATTCCAAACTTGTTTAGCTAATTTTTTTTGTTGTTTAAAATCTCCTTCAATCCAGTATTCTATTTTTCGAAATACCATTTCCATGAAGATGGTTTGGGGGCAAGCCCAACCGCAAAATAAGCGACCAAAAACTACCGTAAACAATACGACAAATAGCACAAAAGCTAACATCACCAATACAAAAATATAGAAGTCTTGGGGCCAAAAAACCTGGCCTAAAATGATAAATTTTCGCTCAATAACATTGAATAATAAAAGGGGGCGTCCTCCAATTTTAATGAAAGGTCCTGAGAACAAAAGGGCGAGCAACAATAAGCTCACCCATGTTCTTCCGGTGTAATAACTCCCTTTTGGGTTTTTTGGAAAAATCCACTTTCTTTCTCCGTCCTCTTTGATCGTGCCAATGGAGTCGCGAAAACTCTGATCCATATACTTTTCCTTGTCTTCCATGTTTACTTTTTCGTCACAAGCAACTGTAAATCATTTGCGCTAAGTAAATAGATTATTCTGCTATTGTTGCTGCAATAACAACCGTGCTGTCCGCAGGCGTTGCGTCTTCAACAACCTCTTCAACGTATTTTTCACCTTGAGGGGCTTTTCCGTTAGCAGGCTTAGTTCCTTGTAAGCTTAAAACATAACTTGCTACTTTTTGCATTTGGCTAGGACTAAATTGACTTTGCCAAGCAATCATGCCTTTGGCTGGGACGCCATATTTAATCGTCTTAAAGATATTACTAATTCCACCGCCATGAATCCAGAATTCATCCGTCATGTTTGGTCCAGCACCACCTTCGCCCAATTGACCGTGACAAGTTGCACAGTTACCTTGGTAAATGGCTTCTCCTTTTGCTAGGTCGGCTGCAGCAATAAGATACGTTACATTTTCCTCTGTGATTAGATCTGTAGCATTTGCCATCATGGTTTCTTTTTCGGCTGCAGCTGCTTCTACTTCGGTAAGGTATTCAGCAGTTTGTAACTGACCATCGCCAATGTGATAGTGGTAAATGTAAACGAACGCAAATACTATGGTACCATAGAACATGTACTTCCACCATGGCGGTAAGTTGTTATCCAATTCCGTAATTCCATCGTAATTGTGGTCCAACATAATGTCCACTTCTCTTTCAATTGGGATGTTGTCTGTTAAATTCAGCGCAGCAAACAAATCTGTGGTTACTTCTGCTTCTTCAAAACTTTCACCTTTTGCTACTTTAATTAAAGTATTTAGCGATTTGAAAAGCACCCCAATAATAACAGCGAGCAGTAAAATTACTCCTACTAAAATCCAAAAAAGAGAATTGCTCAAAACATAAGCGGAATCTATGGATGCATTAGTTTCAGCAGCTTGAGCAGAGAAACTTAAAGAACTCAGAATAATTAAACTCACAATCTTAGTTGATTGAGAATCATTTTTTTCAACTTTTTTCCCTTCTTTTCCTATGGCTTCAATGCTGCTAACTAGCACCTTTGTAATCACTAAAAGCAAAACAATAAAGCATACCAAAAGTGTTACTAAAATAGCATCTGAAATGCCACTAGCTTTTGCAATACTATTACCTGCGAATGTCATCATTGGAAGACACAAAAATGAGGCTATCAATAAATTATATCGTTTCATGGGTTTCATTTTATAGGTTTGTTGGGGCGTCAATTTTGGTAGTACCGTCATCTAACGGCATAGCAGCTAATTCATCTACTTCTGAACGTTGCATTCTGGCTACCCAAATAAATAGCACACAGAAAAAGATAAAAAAGATGATGAAGGAGATAAGTGGGAAAATCTCAATTCCGATTATCGTTTCCATATTGTGTTTTATAAACTTTAGCATGGCTTTTATTTTTTAACGGTTTGACCTTTTTCAATGTCTACACCCAAACGCTGTAGGTAGGCAATCAAGGCAATAATTTCTTTGTCTGCTTCTACATCAAAGCCATCTTCTTCCAAAACAGCCCTCATGTCTTCCACAATTTCGTTGGCTTGTTTTATAACATCTTCGTTGGCTCTTGCAGCATAGTTGTCGCCATATGGTGCCTCATCGTAAGGAACACCCAAAGTTATCATGGCGTTAATTTTAGCAGCCGTCATCGAGGTGTCGTACGTGTTATCCAACAACCACGGATAAGCTGGCATGATAGATTGCGGAGAAAGCGATCTTGGATCATACATGTGCTTGAAATGCCAAGAGTTTGGTTTTCTCAACTTGCTACTTCCTTCTCTTGCCAAATCTGGTCCTGTGCGTTTAGAACCCCACAAGTGTGGATGATCGTAGACAAACTCTCCTGCTTTAGAGTATTCTCCGTAACGTTCTGTTTCAGAACGGAAAGGGCGAACCATCTGACTATGACAATTATTACAACCTTCAGAGATATAAACATCTCTACCATGTAATTCAAGAGGGGTGTATGGTTTCACACTTTTAATGGTTGGAATGTTAGAATCTACCAAGAAGGTTGGTACCATTTCAATGATTCCTCCTATTGAAATCACCACCAATGACCCGATCAACATTAACGTAGGCTTTCTTTCCAGAAATCTATGCCAGTGCTCATCTTGGTAGTTCTTTCCAATTGGTTTAATTGGAGCCGCTTCGGCTGGTTCATCCGCAACAAATACCCCAGATTTTGCAGTTTTAATAAGGTTAACAATCATTACAAGTACACCTATGTAGTATAATAATCCTCCAACCGCTCTGTATGCATACATCGGGATAATGTTGGTAACCGTTTCTAAGAAGTTTGGATACTTTAAGAAACCTTCATTTGTAAAATCGTTCCACATTTGACTTTGCACGAAACCTGCCCAATACAATGGAATTGCATAAAATAAGATTCCTAAAGTGCCGATCCAGAAATGTATGTTGGCCAATTTTTTCGAGTATAGTTTAGTGTTGAACATTATTGGCCATAAATAGTACAACATACCGAAGGTTAAGAAACCGTTCCAACCCAAAGCTCCAACATGAACGTGAGCCACAATCCAATCTGTAAAGTGAGCAATTGCGTTTACGTTTTTAAGCGATAACATTGGACCTTCAAAAGTTGACATACCATAAGCGGTAATGGCAACAACCATAAATTTCAATACCACGTTGTCACGAACTTTATCCCAAGCACCTCTTAATGTTAATAGTCCGTTAATCATGCCACCCCAAGAAGGAGCAATTAGCATGATACTAAATACAACCCCTAAAGATTGCGCCCAATCAGGCAAGGCGGTATATAATAAATGGTGAGGACCGGCCCAGATGTATAAGAAAATCAAGGCCCAGAAATGAATAATCGATAATCGGTAGGAAAATACAGGTCTGTTCGCTGCTTTTGGGACAAAATAGTACATTAATCCTAAGTACGGAGTGGTTAAGAAAAATGCAACAGCATTGTGTCCGTACCACCATTGAACTAAAGCATCTTGAACGCCAGCATACCAGGAATAACTTTTAGTGAAGCTAATTGGTAATTCAAATGAATTTACCAAATGAAGAACTGCAACCGTTACAAATGTGGCAATGTAAAACCAAACAGCTACATATAAATGTCTTTCCCTTCTTTTAAGAATTGTTGCAAATAAATTCCAACCAAAAACAACCCAAATAATAGTAATGGCAATATCAATTGGCCACTCTAATTCAGCGTATTCTTTTGAAGTTGTAATTCCCAATGGTAAAGTAACAACAGCTGAAACAATAATGGCTTGCCAGCCCCAAAAATTAATTTTGGATAGTAAATCACTGTACATTCTTGTTTTTAGCAAGCGCTGCAGGGAGTAGTATACGCCAGTGAAAATACCGTTGCCAACAAATGCAAAAATCACTGCATTGGTATGCAGCGGTCTAACTCTTCCGAAGGAAACATACTCCATAAAGCTTAGCGAAGGGAATATAAATTGAAAGGCGACTAAAAGTCCCACCAGCATGCCTATTGCTCCCCACAAAATGGTCGCATTCCCAAACATCCGGACGATGTTATTGTCATATTTGAATTTTTCTATTTCCATTTTCTATTTGTTTATTTCTTTTTCTTCCGTTTTTTTAGGAGTTGGCTTGGTGTCGTCAAATAACATTCTCACAGATGGCGTATAATCATCTTCATATTGACCTGACTTAACTGACCAGAAAAAGGCAATTAAGAAACCAAGTGCAACCACTAGGCTTGCGAGAATTAATAAAATGAGGACACTCATGAATTGAAAATTTTTGTAAAGATGTCGGAGTTGAGCGTGTTAAAAAATGATAATTATCAGTTTTCTAAAAACTTTTCAATTTATAAGGTGCTAAAAATTATATTTTAACGTTTAAATACAATAATTGGAGTAAAAAATATTTGCAAGTTGCTGAAAGACATCGCGAAACAACGGCTATTCGCAATCGGGGCTTTTAGAATCTAAGAGTGGTTTAACTTTAATTGTTTCTTGTCGACAAGCCCTAAAAACTTCCCAGTTGGTAACTTTTTCAATCGTTAAATGAAGACTTATCGTATTCCCTTCATTTGTATTGAAAACTTCATGAAATCCCATATTATCATTTAGATAGGTGGACTCCCCAGCTTTTATGCTTAACATTTCTTTTTTATGGCAGCAAAGCTCTTCGCGGTCCATTTCGTAACGCTGGATAGTGAGTTCGCCTTCCAATACTTTGATCCAGCCTTGTTGAAATGAATAATTGTGAACGGGAGATTTATGATTTTTACCCCAGCACATTAGAAGCAATTCGTATTCTTCGCAAGAAGAGATGCAGTTTCTAGTGTACCTGCTATCTTTCCAAGTGCAGTAGTTTCCCCATTCTGTTTTTGGAAGCTCAATGGCTGCAAACAATTCATTATACCCTCCATGGCCTGCGCCCAAATTTAGGTTTCGATTAAGTTGCGGAATAGTTGTAATTTTTGGGAATACCATGGATATTAATGTTAAATTGATTCTTGAATCAAAGTTATGCCGCGAATTGTCGTATTAAAATGATAATTGTCATATGATAATTAGGATAGATGTTCGATATTTGAATAAATATTATTTATATGAAGACTATAATTATACCTACAGATTTTTCTGAGAACTCTTTAAAAGCATTTGAATTCACGAACGATTTTTTTACTGGGGAGAATTTTAAATACATTGTAGCTACTGTTTATGATATACCAAGAGGAGGAACGAGTAGTTTATTTTCTTTGATGGAACAACTGCGTAAGCAGTCATTTGAGGAAATGGAGAAATTTATGTTTGTCTTGAAGGATAAATTTCCAAAAATTCATGCAACTTCAGAAAGTGCAGTTTTACAGGGGGGATTTTCTGATCAAATAACAGGCCTGTCTCACGATAAAAAAGCAGATTTTGTGGTAATGGGAACCAAAGGAGCGTCTGGTATGAAAGAAGTCTTGCTTGGGAGCAATGCATCAAATTTGATAGATGACGCTACTGTCCCTGTTTTTGCAATTCCGCAAGAATATAGATGTAAAAACATCCAAAACATTCTATTAAGTTACGACGGTAAAGGGCTAACAGAGAATACAATTTCTTTTGTTGGTGTGCTATCTCGTGCGTTTAAGTTACCGATTAGTTTATTTCACGTTCGTACAAAAGCGGACCAGCCGATGCAAAATTGGGGGGAAATTGAAGACCGTTTTAACGATCATCACATCTCACTATACGAAGCATTTTCTGATACCTTTGAAGAAGGGCTGAGAAGTGAAATAGCCGACTTGAATTCGCTCTTGGTTTTAGTAAGCCGGAAGAAATCTTTTTGGGATCGTTTAATGAAAAGAAGTGATAGTAAAAAAGCAATTATGCACTTTCATTTACCAATGTTAGTCTTGCCAGAAAAATAGAGGGAATAGGCTAAGTTTTAATTGCGAATGTTTCTTGACTTTAACCAGACTGCCAGACTTACAAAACCTACCACGGTTACTGAGCTAATGGGCATTAATATAGCTGCAAAAACCGGAGAAAGCTGGCCTTGAACGGCGAAACTTAATCCAAAAATATTGTATAGAAAGGAGATGATAAAGCTCACAATCACAATGTTTTTACTGCTTTTTGCAAACGCAACGAAGCGGTTCAAGTGTTGAAATCGGTCTCCTCCAATAATTACATCGCAAGCAGGAGAGAAAGCGGTTACATCTTCAGCTATAGAAACTCCAACAAAGGCTTCTCTTAATGCTCCGGCATCGTTCAAACCATCACCTACCATCATGGTATTAAGGTTTTGATTGTTCAGCGCTTTAATGACCTCTAGTTTGTCTTTTGGGCTTTGATTAAATAATAGTTGGGTCCCTTCAGGGAATAGTTTTTCTAAGTTTGCTCTCTGCCCTTCATTGTCTCCAGAAACTAAACTCATTGAGTAGTTTTTAGCCAGATTCTTTACTAGACTTCCTAAACCGGGCCGGTATTCGTTTTCAAAACTAAACGTACCAAATACAACTCCGTCCATTTCCAACAGGACTTGTGTTTGGTCTTGTCTTTTGGTGTTGTTTAAAATCCAATTAGACGAGCCAAGGCGATACTCAGTTTTGCCTACTTTTCCTTTAATTCCCTTTCCTTCTAACTCTTGAAATTCTTTAGCAGGATGGCTTTTTTGCTCACCCAAATAAACTTTTATCAACCTGCTTAAAGGGTGGGTACTTTGGTGTACTAAACTGTAGAGATGCTCTTTAATATACAATGTTAAAGTAGCTCCATCATAGTATACTTTCCCTTGGTTGTTAACTGTAAGCGTTCCTGTTTTGTCAAAAACGATAGCGTCTATTTTAGCCATTTGTTCAATAACAGCAGCCTCTCGTAAATAGCAGTTTTGCTTTCCCAACCATCTCGTGGCATGCCCAAAGGTGAAAGGGGCCGCCAGCGCTAATGCGCAGGGGCAAGCAACAATAAGCACAGCGCAAATAACTTCAACACTTTTTCCTAGGCCTGAGCTTAAATGAAAGACACCTGCAGCAATAGCAATTAAAAGAATGATAGGGGTGAACCATTGAGAAATTTTATCCGTCATAACAGAAAAAGTTGCAGTACTCTTTTCTTTGTCAGAATATTCATTCCATAATCTGGTAATCTTGCTTTGGTTTAGCGGTTGTATTACTTCTAATTGGACGGCTTCTCCAACTTGTCGTCCACCGGCATAAATTTTATCGCCAAGCTCTTTGTGCACTGGAGCAGACTCACCAGTTGCGAAACTGTTGTCAATCCTTGCTTGACCTTTTATTAAATATGCGTCAACTGGAATCAACTCGCCGTTTCTAATTATAATTTTATCCCCTTTTTTTACATCATTAATAGGAATGTCTGATTCTTTTCCTTCAGTGAGCTTGGTTACAGAAATAGGGAAGTAAGAGCGATAATCTCTTTCAAAGGACAATTGATGGTAAATCTTTTCTTGGAAAATTCGACCCAATAGCAAAAAGAATAAAAGACCGCAAAGAGAATCGAAATAACCCGAGCCTGTTTGAGTAACTACTTCGTAAAAGCTTCTTATATATAACACTAATACGCCTAGAGCAATAGGAATGTCTATGTTAAGGCGTTTTATTCGAATGCTTTTCCAGGCCGACATAAAATAATCTTGACCACTGTAAAAAGCAACTGGAGTTGCTATGGCAAGGTTGATCCAGGTAAACCAGGGTCTAAATTTCTCAAAACTGTCAGCGTCTAGCCCAAAATATTCAGGTAAACTCATCAGCATGATGTTGCCAAAAGCAAAACCCGCTAAACCAACCTGATACATCAGCTTTCTACGAATGGGTTTTCTCTTTTGATCATCAAGCTGATTAAGGGTGATTTTAGGCTCATAACCTAAACTGGCAAGCAACTCAACCAACTCTTTTAAACTTAGTTTTTGATGTTCGAAGGTGATATAAATTTCTTTTTTAAGAAAGTTCACCCTGCTACTATTTATTCCTTCATGTAATTTGTATAGATTTTCAAGTAACCACAAACATGCGCTACAGTGAATTTGAGGAAGATAAAATTGAACGGTATAAATATTTTCGTCTTGAAAGTCAATTAATTTTTCAATTACATCCCCTTGGCTTAAATATTCGAATCGTGCTTGCTTTTTTGATTTCATGCTGATTCCCGGCATGTTTTCTAACTCATAGTAGTTGCACATTTCGTTTTGAGACAAAATTTCAAAAACAGTTTGGCAACCGTTACAGCAGAAGAGTTTTCCTTCCAAAACAATTTGCTCATCAACACACTCATCACCGCAGTGATAACATACTTTTTCTTGTGTGTTTTTTGATTGATTATCTTTCATTATGAATCTTCGAAATTCCTTTTTATATTGAAGACAAAGTATGATATTTGTCAGTATATGAGCCAAAAACTACCAACTCCTTCTTGTGCTACCTGCGGAGCTCGGCACAAGTCTGTTTTTTGCTCGTTAGATTCCAATTAACTAGAAGAGATAAACGATCACAAAGGGTGTGACTTTTTTAGCAAAGGAGAGATTGTTTTTAGCGAAGGAAATTACTCTAGAGGTTTGTATTGCGTTAGTAAAGGTAAAGTAAAAATGAGCAAAATGGGCCCCTCTGGAAAAGAGCAAATTGTTCGTTTTGCCACAGATGGCGATGTAATGGGCTATAATTCTATGTTGAGTAAAAGACCATTGGGCTCTACAGCAGTTGCTCTAGAAGATGCTGCGATTTGTTTTATACCAGCCGAGCAGTTTTTTGAAATGATAAAAGCTGAACCAAAGTTTAGCTTAAAAATGTTGGAGTTAACGGCAAAGAACTGGAATGAAGCCTCTCGTTTAATTACCGATATGGCTCAAAAAACGACAAAAGAAAGATTAGCGGAGATGTTACTGTGGCTCAAAGAAACTTTTGGTTTAGATGACGATGATTGTATTGATGTACAGCTAAGTCGCGAAGAGATTGCAAATATGGTAGGTACAGCAACGGAGGCTGTTATTCGTTTGTTGTCAGAGTTTAAAAAGGAGAAATTAATTGCCTTAGAAGGTAAAAAGATCCGCTTATTAGATGTCCACGGTCTAGTGGTATTGGCAGACCTGATTGATTAGCTATTTTTTTTACTAAAACAATAAACATTTTATAAATCTCGTTGGTATGAAAACGTACCAACATGAAAACCCAAGCCATTTCTGTACTTATAGGATTACTGCTTTTCAATTTGCTTTTTTGGCAAGAAAAATTGGGAATAAACTTACTAATATTCTCTGTTTTTTTAATTGCAATAGCATATTACAATGAGCCTCAAGCAAGGCAAAAGAATGAGTTTTACTATTCTTTTTTCGGTGTAATTCTCACAGGAGTGATGCTATGTTGGCACCACAGTTACTTTAGTATTTTCCTGTCTCTTATACACATCTCCGAGCCCACGAGACAGGCAGAAATCTC
>CAJXRL010000001.1 GCA_913059105.1 uncultured Flavobacteriales bacterium | reverse complement strand
GAGATTTCTGCCTGTCTCGTGGGCTCGGAGATGTGTATAAGAGACAGTCATGGAGGAAATCTTCGGTAAAGATTTTGCGAATATGCTCGCTCTATTATCTTACCAAGATTTGCAAGATGAGATTGTATGGTTGAACAGCGAAAACCGTGCTGCGGATACAAGATTAAGAGTAGATTTAGAAGGAAGAAATCCGGATGATGGATTAACAGGAATACCTTATGATAAAGGCTTCTTTTTATTAAAATTGATGGAAGAAACAATAGGTCGAGAGGAATGGGACAATTTCTTAAAGACGTACTTCAATACTTTCAAATTTAAAGTGATGACTACTGATTCGTTTCTAGACTATTTGGATAAAGAACTCTTAAGTAAAAACGCAGATTGGGAAAAAACAATTCAACCAAGAAAATGGATATTTGAAGAAGGTTTACCTGAGAATTGCCCAAAAATAACTTCTACCAAATTTGAAACAGTTGAAAGTGAATTAGCCAAGTGGACCAATGGAGGAAAAGCCAGCGCTATTAATTCTTCCGACTGGGTAACACCACAATGGTTGCATTTTATTAATTTGATAAATGATACATTGAATCAAAAACAGATGAGTGAATTAGATGCAGCATTTGCATTCACCCAATCTGGCAACTCAGAAATTAAAGCTGCTTGGTTCGAGAAAGTAATTCCGAACAATTATGAAGGACTTGGTAATACCGTAGAGGACTTTTTAGTTGAAGTTGGACGACGCAAGTTTTTAACGCCTATTTATAAAGCATTGTTAAAATCTGAAGGTGGCTTGCCTGCTGCTTTGGCTATTTATGAAAAAGCGAGACCAAATTACCATTCAGTTTCAAGCGAGACGATGGACAAATTATTAGGTTACAAATAAGCATGGCTGGAAAGAAAAAACTAGAGCACTTTGCGGAAATGAAAGTTTTCCCGCATGCCTTCGAACCTGAATTGGATGAAGTTTTTAGAACGGACTACAAGATGAAGGGCAACTGGAGAAAAGACTTCTTCAAAAATGACAGCCCTTTGGTAGTTGAGTTTGGCTGCGGTAAAGGGGAGTATAGCGTTGGAATGGGGCGAAAATTCCCAGACAAGAACTTTATTGGAGTTGACATTAAAGGTGCCCGAATGTGGAGAGGCGCTAAAACAGCGGAAGAAGAAAACTTAAAGAACATTGCCTTTTTAAGAACTAGAATCGAATTTATTGAAGGTTGTTTCGCAGAAAATGAGGTAGATGAAATTTGGATTACGTTCCCAGATCCACAAATGAAAGACCGCAGGGAGAAGAAGCGATTAACTGGACCTTTATTTATAGACCGGTACAAGAAATTTTTAAAACCTGACGGCATCATTCACTTGAAAACAGACAGCGACTTTTTCTATGAATTTAGTGTGGAAGAATGTTTAAACAATGGATATGAAGTGCTGTTTAAAACAGACAATTTATACAAAGAAGGAATTCAAAATTTTGATACAGACTTTCAAGAAATATTGAACATTAAAACGCATTATGAGCAAATTTTTACTGAGAAAGGACACAACATTCATTATTTAAGATTTAGACCTAATGGCGGATAATTCGATTAAAGTCAGTGAAAAAAATAAAGATTACTTCGATTCTGTTTTTCAAGTAGTCCGTTTAATACCGAAGGGCAAGGCCACTTCGTACGGCGCAATTTCAAATTATCTAGGCGCAAAAAGTGGTGCCAGAATGGTGGGTTGGGCTATGAATGCGTCGCACACTCAAAAAGAATATGTTCCCGCTCATCGAGTAGTGAATAGAAATGGAATGTTAACAGGGAAATATCATTTCCCTTCGCCAACTGCCATGCAAGAGGCTTTAGAAGCAGAAGGCATTAAAGTAAAAGACGACAAAATACAGGATTTCAAGCTCGTTTACTGGGATCCTTCAGAAGAATTGAAGTTTGACTAAACTATCATAAACTGTTCTTGTTTTAGTGATGAATATAACACGAGTAGACCTAACTTTACCTCATGCAAATAACTTTAGAAAAAATTATAGAAGCGCTCTCTTTTGTCATAGAACCGGACTTAAAGAAGGACATTGTTGCGTTGAATTTAGTTTCAAAAATTGAAGTTAAAAATGGAGTTATTTCGTTTGATCTAAAAATCTCGAACCCTGCTATGCACAATCGCAAGCGCATGGAAGAAGCGTGTGAACATCAATTAAAGCGCTTTTTAGGTCCCGATGTAAAAGTGGAGGCTACCATTTCAGCCATGGGAAAAGCCCATGAAAGAGCTCCTGAACACAGAAGTATTTTACCCAATGTAAAGCACATCATTGCGGTAGCTTCAGGTAAAGGTGGAGTTGGTAAATCTACTGTAGCATCTAATTTAGCAGCTGGCTTAGCCATGCAAGGCTATAAAGTAGGTATGGTAGATGCAGACATTTACGGTCCTTCTGTTCCTGTCATGTTTGATGTTGCTATGGAAAAACCTACGACCATAGAGGTGGATGGCAAGGAATACATTAAGCCAATAGAAAGTTATGGTGTAAAAATGTTATCCATTGGCTTTTTCTCAACGCCTGACCAAGCGGTTGTTTGGAGAGGACCAATGGCAACCAAAGCGTTAACGCAACTTTTCAAAGATGCCTATTGGGGAGAGTTAGACTTTATGATTATTGACTTACCTCCTGGAACAGGCGATGTTCACTTAACGATGGTGCAACAAGTTCCATTAACAGGTGCCGTTGTGGTGAGCACACCGCAAGAGATTGCCTTGGTAGATGTTAGAAAAGCATTAGGAATGTTCAGTATGCCGGAAATCAACGTACCCGTAATTGGCTTAGTTGAGAATATGGCGTATTTTACTCCACCCGAATTGCCAAACAACAAATATTACATTTTTGGAAAAGCCGGTGCAAAAGAATTAGCTGAAAAAATGAATATAGCTTATTTAGCTGAAATTCCTATTATTCAAAGTATCCGAGAAGCAGGTGATGCAGGACGACCTGCAGTGTTGCAAGAAACCACTCCGCAAGCCATTGCATTTAAAAACTTAGCAACAAAAGTTGCCCACAAAGTAGGTTTATCAGCACCAAAAGCAGTTTAAACCCAATAATTGACTATCATTGTTATCGAATTATGACAACAACTCAAGAAATTAGTGTATTCCAGAAAATTGAAGATGCTATCACTCAACTTCGCCCCTTTTTAGAAGCAGATGGAGGTGACATACGATTATTAAGAGTAGAAGATAATATTGCTAAAGTTAAACTCCTAGGTGCTTGCCATAGTTGTAACATGTCAGCTATGACTTTAAAAGCCGGTATTGAAGAAGCTATAAAAAAAGTTGCTCCAGAAATTATCAGGGTTGAAGCGGTGGAGGAGTAAAAAATACGAGTCGAAACATCTCTTTTGGATTTAGAATACTATTTAGTGCGCACAAAATTCAAACCCTTGGTTTCTATTTTAATGGTAATTGCTCAAGATTAAATTCTTACAATTATAATATTTCCCAATTTGAGTTATCTCATGGCTACTGTCGATTGATAACTCAAAGGTTCATCCATTCTATGGCGTAAGTTTTAGCAGGGCATCCATTAACAAGAAGAGAGTACCTATAATTATTATTCATCTCAAAGTTTCTATCATAGCAATCGACCAGCTGCGATTAATGTCAGGTCCTGCTAAAGGTCTATTGACCCTACGGGCTCAAAATATTTTATTGGAATTAAAAAGGCAGTTTACTTTAAATCTCAAATTGCCTGCTTTCAAAGCTTGAAAGAAGCACTTAACTTCATGTAGTCAATTACCTAAAAATTATTCTTTCCAAACTTCGATTTCCACTCATAGTCATGATATGACTAGCACAATAACTTAAAAGACAACAACTATCAAAAAAATAAATTTTTCGCAATTCCAAATCAGTTAATAAGAAAAATATTATTAATCCGCTATAACACCTCTAATCTATCGGCATCCATTTTAATGAAGACAAAAAGCAAAATGGTAAAACCCCATAAAGACGAACCTCCATAGCTAAAAAATGGCAGTGGAATTCCAATAACTGGTGCCAAGCCAATGGTCATTCCGATGTTAATCAAAAAATGGAAAAAGAAGATCGTTGCAACACCATACCCATATATCCTTGCAAAAGCAGATCGCTGCCTAGAGCACATGAATAATATACGCAACAGAAGGGTCATAAATAATGCAACCACAGCAAAACTCCCAATAAAGCCCCATTCTTCGCCTATGGTACAAAAAATAAAATCGGTGCTTTGTTCCGGTACAAAATCATATTTCGTTTGAGTACCCTTTAAATAACCTTTTCCAGTAAAGCCCCCTGAACCAATGGCAATTAAGGATTGGTTAACATTGTACCCGGCACCGTACGGATCCGACTCAATTCCCAACATCACATTGATTCGTTTTGATTGATGAGGCTCTAATATATTGTTGAATACATAATCTACACTTTTCACCAACCCTGAACAGGCAACAAAAACAATGGTTGAAAAGAGCAGTATTTGTTTCCTTTTCCGATTGAAATAATACACCAATCCCATAATGATAAAGAGTATTATAATTAGCATCCAACCGCCAGTCAACTCAATTTCAAAAGGCATTTGATATACGTCATTTTGAAAGACTAGCGTTATTACAAAAAGGAAAGCTGTTACCAAACCAATTAGTAAAAAGTTCCCTGATAAGCCTTCTCTAAAAAGCACCAAAACAAATGCTCCGTACACCAATGCAGAACCTGTATCATTTTGCATTAAAATGAGCACTGCAGGAATTCCAATGATAGCTGCTGCGTTGAGCTTTGTTTTTAAGTCGGTCATTCGAATATTAAGGGTACTCAGATATTTCGCTAAAGCCAAGCAGGTGGCAAATTTTGAAAATTCTGATGGCTGAATTTTAAAACCCCCAATAGCAAACCAAGAAGTTGCTCCTTTTGTGGCTGCTCCAACTAAAAGCACAGCAATTAAAAGCGCGATAACAAAACCATATATCAGATATCCAAAAGTGGAAAAGAATCGCTCGTCGATCAGCAGAATAATAATTGCTATTATTCCGGCAGTTCCTATCCAAAGCAACTGTTTACCATACCGCTGAGTTGTATCAAAAATACTTTCAAATTCTTCGTTGTATACTGCTGCATAAATATTTAACCACCCTGCCAAAATTAAAACAAAGTAAATGCTTACCGTGAACCAATCTATATTATCAATAAGACTTTTACTCCCCCTCATCTATCACAACTTTAGGTGGTGTGCCGATTAAATTCCCCTCCAACATTCTCTGTTCTATGAGCGGTCGAGTAATAGTATCTCTCAAATATTCTTCAATTAACAAACCAGCAATTGGTGCCGCCCATCGTGACCCCCAATAACCATTTTCAACATATACTGAGATCGCAATTTTTGGATTATCCTTGGGAGCAAAGGCTATAAAAGTTGAATGGTCATCACCATGAGGATTTTCAACGGTACCTGTTTTTCCGCAAACTTGTAAAGAGTCAATTTTCGCTGAAGTTCCTGTCCCTTGCTCCACAACTTTATACATTGCCTCTACAACTTCATTAAAGTACTTTGCCTCTACTCCTGTTTTGTTTCTTACAATGGTAGAATCAAAATCAGTAATTAACTGACCATTTATCTCTTTTGCAATGTGCGGAGTAATGTAGTATCCTCTATTTGCAATTGCCGCAACCATGTTTGCCATTTGCATGGGGGTAAAACCTAATTCTCCTTGTCCAATTGCCAATGAGAGTATCGTGGTTGAATGCCACTTGCCTTTTAAGTAATACCGGTCGTAATATGCCGGTTCAGGTACAAAACCACTCAATTCATTCGGCAAATCTATTCCTGTTTTTTTACCTAAGCCAAAATTGGTTACATAGGTCCGCCAAACATTATACCCTTCCTCAGCTGTTGGATAATGGTCTATAACACTTCTGAACACATTACAGTAATAGGCATTGCAGGAAGTTTGAATGGAGTACTCTAAATTCACTGGAGAAGGGTGAGGATGACAGCCCATTTTTCTCCCGCCAAATCGGTACCCTCTGTTGCAAGAATACCTTGTATTTGGAGTAAGTACCCCTTCTTGCAATCCGATTAAAGCATTGATACTTTTAAAAGTTGAACCCGGAGGATACTTAGCCATTAAAGCTCTATTAAACAGAGGTTTTAATGTATCTTGACTTAATTTACCGTAATTTTTGGAACGTTGACGGCCAACCAATAAATTAGGATCATAGGTTGGCATGCTTATCAATGCCAGTATTTCACCGGTTGATGGGTCAATGGCCACAATACTACCTTTCTTATTTTGCATTAGCTTTTCGCCGTATGCTTGCAGGTCCGCATCAATGGTAAGTTTTAAATTACTTCCAGAAACTGCTGTAGTATCAAATGCTCCATCTTGGAATTTCCCTTTTGGACGATTAAAAACATCTACCATTTGAACTTCTTGCCCGCGCTTACCACGAAGCACTTTTTCATAGTGTTTTTCAATTCCACTGATTCCAATGTGGTCTCCAGACTTATAATAGTTGTCTTTTTTGATGACTTTAGGGCTTGCTTCTCCTACGTAACCAACCATGTGAGCTGCGGTTTTTTTGGGGTATGATCTCAGGGTTCTGGTTTGTACAAAAAATCCAGGATAATTAAACAATTGCTCTTGGATTATTGCATAAGATTTAGCTGAAATTTCCTTCTCAAAAATCGAAGCTTTGTATTGAGAATAATTCTTCGCCTTGTTAAACCGTTGATCGAATTCTTTTCGAGACATACCCAATAAAGAGCAGAATTCCGTAGTATCAAAGTCTTCTTTAATAGCTTTTGGCACGACCATTAAATCATAAGCAGCTTCATTGTAAACCAGCAATTCTCCATGTCGATCATAAATTAACCCACGTGCCGGATATTTAACTACTGTGCGCAGTACATTATTAGTAGCATCTAACTTGTAATGACTGTCAATTACTTGAACGTAAAAAAGGCGAATTAAAAAAATTAATCCAACCACCAAAAAAATTGCCCCTATTGTAAACTGTCTAGATTCGTATTGCTTCATCTTTTGTCCTCAACATTTGAACTAAAAACTTGAGCCAAAGCAATTAACACGAGACTAAAAATTGAACTTGCAAAAACTCTCCCGAGTGTATCTACGAAGTCTGTGAATCGGAAAACCTCAACAAAAAAGAGAAAAAAGTGATGTATAAGAATCCCTATGGCTGCGTAACGCAAAAACCAGAACCAGCCTAAACCCCCTGCTGTAGGAGGAATATTTAATTCGTAGCCATCTCTTGGAGCAAGTATGTTCAAGATAGAAGGCCTAACAAATGCCAGAAAAACGCAAGCCGATGCATGCATTCCCATGGTGTCATTAAATACATCGATACTTAAACCCAGCAGGAAAGCCACTCCCATAACCAAGGCTTTGTTGGTTTCAATGGGCAACCATAAGATGAACAAAATGTATAAAAATGGATTAACTGTTCCGCCCAATTGAACATTATTCAAAATAAGTACTTGCAGCAATACAAATAGAATAAACTGAAGCGGATAGGAAATAACTTTCTTAATCATCGATCTCCTCCCTTCCTGATTCTAATGCTTTAACTTCAAATAAAGCGTTATTCTTCACCACATAAACATAAGACAGTTGTTTAAAATCGTTAAGCAACTGCATTTCAATTTCGTAGAAATTCTCTCCCTCAGGAACTTCAAATGTTCTTATAACAGCAGTATTTAACCCTTCTGGGAAAATGCTTGAAAATCCGCTTGTAACAACCGTGTCTCCCTCATTCAGTTGAACATGATTGGGTATGTCTTTTAATCCTATCATTTTATAATCTTCTCCATTCCATTGCATGGAACCGAAGTATTGCGACTTTTTAAGCTTTACACTAATTTTTGCTTCCCGGTGCAAAACAGAAACGACCGAAGTATAATGGTCTGATACATTTTTAACCACTCCAACTACTCCATTTGGTCCAATTACTCCCATACCATTCTCAATTCCATTTTTGGACCCGATACTTAGTGTTAGGTAGTTGTTTTGCCTGTCTGTAGAATTTTTAATCACCTTTGCTTTTGTATACAAATACTTTCGTTTGAAAACGGTGTCCTTCACAATTATATTTTCGCCAAATAAGCGCTCAAAGCTCTGCAATTGACTATCTCTTAGTCGCCTATTCTCATCACTCAAAACGTCGTTCACTTCTTTTAAGTGCAAATAGTCGCTTAGGTTGGCATATTTTGTATAAACGCCTCCGGTAACTTCATTTGTTGAGTTAAGAAAAGAGGCACTTTGAAAATGGTTGTTTCTAAAAATAAGATAGAAAGCTAAAGCCTCAACACCTAAAAAGAGGAAGAAAAATGAATACTTCCGTATGAAGGCGATTAAGTTTCGCATGTCCTGTTTTTGCTTTTAGTTTCTAATCAAAAACGGCAATTTAGCTGAATTTTTCAATGCAATTCCGGTTCCTCTTGCAACTGCTCTTAATGGATCTTCTGCCACGTGAACTGGCAATTTCGTTTTTAATGAAATCCGTTTATCTAAACCTCTTAGTAGTGATCCACCACCAGCTAAATACAAGCCAGTTCTATAAATATCCGCGGAAAGCTCTGGAGGAGTCATTTCCAATGCATTTAATATTGCAGCCTCAATTTTTGTAATTGACTTGTCTAGTGAATGTGCAATTTCTTCGTAAGAGACCTTAATCTCTTTTGGTGTTCCGGTCATTAAATCACGACCTTGAATTGGATAATCATCTGGTGGATTGTCTAACTCAGGCAAAGCAGAGCCAACTTCAATTTTGATTCTCTCTGCAGATCGTTCTCCAATTAATAAATTATGCTGGCGACGCATGTAATCCACAATGTCATTGGTAAAATCATCTCCTGCAACCCTAATTGACTTGTCACAAACAATTCCTCCTAATGCAATTACCGCAATTTCTGAAGTTCCGCCCCCAATATCAATAATCATGTTACCCATAGGTTCCAACACATCAATTCCAATCCCGATGGCTGCGGCCATTGGTTCGTGAATCAAATAAACTTCTTTACCTCCGGCATGCTCTGCAGAATCCTTCACTGCTCTTTTTTCAACTTCCGTAATTCCAGAAGGAATACAAATCACCATCTTCAACGAGGGGTTGAATAATCGCTTCTTTTGATTAATCATCTTAATCATGCCACGAATCATGTATTCTGCAGCTTGAAAATCGGCAATTACTCCATCTTTCAGCGGTCTAATCGTCTTGATATCTTCGTGAGTTTTACCATGCATTTGCATGGCTTTTTTCCCAACAGCTATTACTTTCCCGGAGCTTCTTTCAATTGCGACAATTGAAGGTTCATCAACAACCACTTTATCATTGTGAATGATTAAGGTATTTGCTGTACCAAGGTCAATTGCAATTTCTTGCGTAAAAAAATCAAATAATCCCATGCTTATTAATGTTTAAAGTGGCGAATACCGGTGAACACCATTTTCAAATCGTTGTTGTTGCAATAGTCAATTGACAATTGATCTTTAATAGATCCGCCAGGTTGAACTACTGCAGTAATTCCTACGTTTTTTGCCAATTCCACACAATCCGGGAAAGGAAAAAATGCATCGGATGCCATAACAGCTCCATTTAAATCAAATCCAAAGTGTTTTGCTTTCACCACGGCTTGTTGCAACGCATCTACTCTCGACGTTTGCCCAGTTCCGCTTGCTAACAATTGGCCATGCTTTACAAAAATAATGGCATTTGACTTTGTGTTTTTTACCAACTTAGCAGCAAAGACCAAATCGTCTTTCTCTTCTTCAGTTGGTTCCAATTTTGTTGCTGTTTTAAAATCAGCTTTTGTTTCAGTTTTCAAATCTTTGTCTTGCACCAAATAACCATTCAATGCCGTTCTAATCGTTTTTGAAGCAATTGCTACTTCATTCTGTCTAAGAATAATTCTATTCTTTTTTCCTTTCAATATTTCCAACGCTTCTGCTTCATACGAGGGTGCTATTACCACTTCACAAAATAAAGTGTGAATTAACTCAGCTGTTGCAACATCAATTGTTTCATTAGAAATTAAAACCCCTCCAAAAGCTGAAACAGGATCTCCTGCTAAAGCCGCTGCATAAGCGCTAGATAAACTTTTCCTTGTTGCTATTCCACAAGCGTTATTATGCTTTAGAATGGCAAACGTTGGATCTTCGTTTTTAAACTCAGCCATCAAATTAACAGCCGCATCAACGTCTAATAAATTATTATATGATAATGCTTTACCATGTAATTTATCAAACATGGCATTTAAGTCACCATAAAACGTACCCTTTTGATGTGGATTTTCTCCGTACCGTAAACTCGACGATTCTCGCTCACTCAGTTTCAACGATTCCGTTTCACTTTCAGCATTGAAATAATCGAATATTTTTGAATCGTAATGTGATGAAATATCAAAGGCTTTCCTCGCCAATGTTTTCCGATCAGCTTTATTTGTTTCGCCGCCTTTCTCCTCTAACAAATTCAGCACCTCTGAATACTGCTCTCTAGAAGACACGGTTAAAACATCATTAAAGTTCTTGGCAGCCGCTCGAATTAATGAAATTCCTCCAATATCAATCTTCTCAATAATTTCAGTTTCTGTGCCGCCATTTGCCAAGGTCTCTTCAAATGGATATAAATCAACAATTACCAAATCAAACTCAGGAATTTCATATTCAGCTAAGTGATTTTCATCCTCTTCCAAACCTCTTCTACTCAGAATCCCCCCAAACACTTTTGGATGCAAAGTCTTCACTCTCCCCCCAAGAATTGAAGGGTAAGAAGTAAGGTCTTCTACACGGTGAATGTTAATACCTAAATTTTCAAGGTGTTTTTGAGTTCCTCCTGTTGAGTAAATGTTTACCCCTAGCTTTTGCAATTGCAATGCGACGGCATCTAATCCATCTTTGTAAAACACTGATATTAAAGCGTTTTTTACTGTTTTTTTGTCTGACATGAAAGGGTTTGCTTATCCTAACAAGTTTAACAATTATCTCAAAATTTTGAAAGGATTTAGACGGCGTTTTGAAAGAAGAAATGAACAATTTTAAAGAGTTATCAACGAGGTGTTTTTACCAGAAAATCACAACTCAAATGTCTCAACTAAATCTTGTAAAAACATGCTTTAATAAGTCAAAAACTGTTATTCGTCTAGCCTAAAAAATTAGAGAAGCGTAAAAATTAACGTAAAGTAAAAAATTCGAGAGCTTAAATGAGAGAACAATTCTGATATTTTGATAAAAAAAAAGAATAATTACCTAATAACTCAATGCAACTTTAATCTTTTCTCCTTCCTTTTTATTCCTTTTATCTCTCACCAAACAATGCCTGATTCCTTAATTATAAGCACTCCTAATTTTATGCAATTTTTATATAAACGGTACTTCGAAAACAATTTACTACGCTTAACTTGGCTTTTTAATACAATCAATGCTCTACTTAAGGCTCTTAAAAGAAAGTTTACTATTCGCAATTGACTCGCTCATTGTCAACAAATTGCGAACTATACTTTCCCTACTCGGAATTACCATTGGAATTTTTGCCATGGTATCTGTTTTTACAGTGGTAGATTCTTTAGAGAATAACATCCGAGATAGTATTTCAAGTTTGGGGGATGATGTAATTTATGTTGCTCAGATGCCTTGGGATTTTGATCCAAACCAAGCTTGGTGGGACTATATAAGACGACCGCAGCCAGATTTAGATGAATTCAAAATGCTAAAAAAACAGCTTCAAAATGCTGAATCTGTTGCAATGGTATTAGGCGGCAGGAACACCCTTAAATATAAAAATAACTCCATTGACAATGTAGAAGGAAACGGTGTTACCTCAGAATACAATAACATTTGGGATTTATCTATTGAAAAAGGTCGATACATTACAGACTTAGAATGTAACACTGGTCGACCTGTTACCGTTATTGGAGCTGACATTGCAAGCTCCTTATTTGGAACTAGCAACGCTTTGGGTAAGAAAATAAAAATTAAAGGAAGAAAAGTTGAAGTTATTGGTGTGATGCTAAAAGAAGGCGAAAGCATGATGGGCCCCTCTAACGACAGAAAAATGTTCATGCCCCTTCCATTTGCACGAAACTTTTACAACCTAAGGAGTAGAAATTCTGGTGCTGTTATTATGGTAAAAGCAAAACCAGGAGCAACTGAAGCTTTAACAGATGAATTAACAGGGGTAATGCGTTCCTTGCGAAAACTGAAACCAAAGGTGAATGACAACTTTGCCCTCAACAAATTGAGTATGATTTCTCAAGGTTTTGATCAGATTTTTGGAGTAATTAATGTCGCCGGATTTGTGATTGGCATTTTCTCTATTCTAGTGGGTGGTTTTAGTATTGCCAACATTATGTTTGTTTCGGTAAAAGAGAGAACTAGCCTTATAGGAATTCAAAAATCTTTGGGAGCAAAAAACTTTTTTATCCTTTTCCAATTTTTATTTGAGTCTGTTTTTCTTTGCCTGATAGGCGGCGCTGTAGGACTACTTCTTATCTTTCTAGGTACCTTGGCAATGACTTATGTCCTCGACTTTCCTACCACTTTAGGAATCAACAACATTGCACTCGGATTTGGGCTCTCTGCCGGAATTGGCATTCTTGCTGGGATCATTCCTTCTTACCAAGCTAGTCGATTAGATCCTGTAGAGGCGATTCGGGCGAATTAAGTGCTAGACTCTAAAATTTCTCATGGAAGAGCTATTTTTTCAATTTTGGTAGGTAAAAATTACGACACCTTTTACGTTAAATACTTATTTTATTTCCAACTCACAAGCATTTTTAGACTGTTTTTTAAAAAAATATTTTTTCTTTCAGCATAGGACAAAGTGCTGTTTTATAGATTTTTAAATTTTCATATTTAGAGGATATTTAATTTTTGTTTAACTGTTTTTACAAAACATTAAACATTATTAACATTTTTATGTTAGCTTCTAAATAAACAATTACTTAAACATTTAAACTAAAATTATGGAACATTTAAAAATTGCCAGCGACAATTATGTTGCTTTCACGTTCTTTATTGGAACAATGGCTATGATGGCCGCATCAGTATTTTTCTTTTTGGAGTTGAACAACACCTCTAAACAGTGGAGAACCTCAGTTCTTGTTTCAGGCTTAATTACTTTTATTGCAGCAGTGCATTACTACTACATGAGAAGTTATAACCTTGAGACGGGTGAATCGCCTACATTTTTCCGTTATGTTGATTGGATCTTAACTGTACCATTAATGTGTGTGGAATTTTACTTAATTACCAAAAAGGCAGGTGCAAAAATTGGTTTGCTTTGGAAATTGATATTTGCATCGTTAGTGATGCTAGTAACAGGTTATGTTGGAGAAGTTTTAGACAGAGATAGCAGTGTACTTTGGGGCGTATTATCAGGAATAGCATACTTCTATATCGTATACCTAGTTTGGTTTGGAGAAGTTTCAAAACTTGCTCAGGAAGCAGGTCCTCAAGTAGCAAAAGCTACCAAAATACTTGGCTGGTTTGTTTTAGTCGGATGGGCAATTTATCCTTTAGGGTACATCCTCGGTACTCCTGGCGGATTATTTGGAATTCAACTAGTACAAGATACAGCAGCAGCACTTAATGCTATGGATATCGTTTACAACATTGCGGATGCAATTAACAAAATCGGTTTTGGTTTAGTGATTTATGCCTTAAGCAGAACAGACAATGCAACAGTAAAAGCATAATCTATCACAATAATGAAATAAAGGGGTGATAGTTTAAAATTATCACCCCTTTTTTATGCAACATTATCCATTCAAGGACAGATGAAACAGCCAGCTTTAGCCAATACTTATTCAGTATACGATTTCCTATTTATTGGACTTGGCGCGGCTAACAGTTTGCTGATTTTAAGTCTTTACAAAAACGGCTTACTCGATGGAAAAACAATTGCCATTATTGAACCACGCAGTAAATTAACCGATGATAAAACATTCTGTTTTTGGTCCACAAAAGAAGAACTTTTTTCCCTGAATCTTGAAGAGTTGGTTAGCTGCAGTTGGCAACAAATTGAGATTACTGGAATCGCCAAACAAAACATACAGCCATTAAGTTATTATCAGGTAAAAGGAGCTGACCTTTCTAACAAAACAAAAGAAATTTTAAGCCTAAGTGAGGTTACCTATTTTCGAAGCACCTTAGATAATACTACTAGTACAGGCTCTGATTATATAGAAGTTACTACTGGTGGATCGGTATTTCGTTGTCATAAAGTTTATGACAGTCGTCCACCTACATTCTCAAAACTACAAAAGAACGAAAGTCGTCTATACCAATCATTTTACGGATGGAAAATTAAAACGGATAAACAAGTGTTTGATACCTCCTCCATGGTCTTGATGGATTTTAAAATTCCTCAAAATGGTTATACACAATTTATTTATGTTCTCCCATTTGAGTCTGATACAGCGCTTGTTGAATTAACCCGATTTGGTAAAGAAAAGTTAACCAAAGAAGAAGCTCATACCATTCTGCGAGACTATGTGCAAGAATTGGATACGACCTTCGAAAAATTAGAAGATGAAGTAGGCGTAATTCCTATGCATTCTGGTAAAATTGAAGTTGCTGACTTTGGAGACAATTGGATCAATATGGGAGCGCGAGCGAACCTATTAAAATGCTCTACAGGCTATGCTTTTCATTCCATGACTGAAGACGCGGTTTTGCAAACGAAAGCATTAAAAAGTAATCAAAAACCTGCGAGAGAAGCAAGAAATGGCAGGTTTTCATTTTATGGTCGATTGCTATTAAAAATATTGAGCAATACTCCTCTTCAAGGAAAAAAAGTATTTGAAATGCTATTTAAAAAGGTCCCATTAATTAACGTACTGAGGTTTTTAAGAGAAAAAACAACGCTTTCAGAAGAAGTATTTATTTTTTCTAAATTACCCAAAAAACTATTTATAACAGCAGCTTTAAAAGATATCTATCACCAAATTAATCGATTGCCAATTATAACATTGCCTTTAATTTTTACCCCTATTGCCATCCTGCTTTCTTTCTTACAGTTTGAATTTATTGCATGGGGCATTTTAGCTCCAGGATTTTTATCGGTAGGGCTAGCACATGGGGCTTTAGATCATCTCACCTCCCAGAATATTATAACTTCTAAACAACTCATCTGCTTTGTGCTGAGCTACCTACTGAAGGGTGCTCTTTTTGGATTAGTTTGGTGGTTTTCCTCCGATGTGGCATTAGCGCTTTTTATACTCTATTCTGCTTGGCACTTTGGTCAAGCCGATTTTAAAGAATGGAACTTAAAGCAGGGTTGGCAGTCCTTCTTATGGGGTGTTATCCTTTTAACCGTGATTCTATTTTTCCATGCAGAAGAACTAAGCGATATTCTTAAGCAAATCCCTAATCTAGCTGCTCTAAACCTAGTTCATGAAATACCTCATAATGCATTATTGTTCATTCAAGTATTGAGTGTTTCTTCTGGTCTTATTTTAGCACGACTAAACAAATCTACCTACTTGCTAATCACGTTAATTTATCTTTTAATGGCAAGTCAATTGTCTTTATTGATGGCATTTGGAATATACTTCGTCTTGCAGCATAGCATCAATGGCTGGAATCACCTTTCCGTCGGTTTAAAAAAAGAATCATCCGTAATGTGGAAAAATGCTTTTCCTTTTACCATTGGTGGTGCAGGTATTATTTTCTATTTTTTACTGTTTGAAGATGAAAATTACATCGGTCTATTCTTCAGTATTCTATCCTGTTTAAGTTTGCCACATGTGTTTAGCATGCATCATTTTTATCAGTTTACTTCTTCAAAATAATCTTCTTTACCGTGTACTCGACTGCGGAAAATATGTTCGTTGAACTACTTGTGATTTATTTTGTTCCCATAGGTTTTTCTTATTGCTCTTTTTAATTGGCTTTTCGCTGTACTTTCTTATTGTGCACTCCTTTAAAGTATTGAAAGAGGGGTACCATTTTCTAAATGCGGAAAAGGAAATTCTTTCACTCCAACACTTTTACACTAGTAGCATCTTTTACTGCTATTTCCTTTTTTATGAATCAAGATTTTTCTCTTATCTTGATTGATCTAAACCAATAGACAGTAAATCGTTAAATTAGAAAACACTTCACTCTTCTGTATATTTTATGTTTTTCAGTTATTTTAATGAGTGCTAAAAAACAAGAAATAAGCATAAATCCCGGAGCAGGGAACGGCAGTGTATTTAACCCTCCTTTCTTTCCTAGCATTGAAACAGAAGGAGCATTAAAGCCAACGCCCTTCTATTTTTACCGCATTGGAGTGGGATTTTACTACACTCCTAAAAAAGTAATTTTTGGTTACCATGCTTCCTTGAGTTATGACACTTGGAGAACTGACCAAACAGGTCTGGACTACATTAGAGTTCCTTTAGGAATAGCATTTCACCTTGGTAAAAAACTCCATGGAATTGTAGGAACAGGACCAGTTTTAAGCTATATCTTTTCAAACAGCGGCAACAATTATACAAAACTAGATTACCTTAAAGTAAACTAGTTCCAATTGGCCTGGCAAACAAAAATTGGGATTGGTTATCAAATTACTGACCGTTATGGCGTGAACGTCGCATATCAGCTCTATACTGACATTTCCCCAATGTACGTTGAAGAACGTTCTTCGCCGTGAGGAGCACCTTACGAAGAAGGCACGAAAGCTTTTAACAATTGGATTCTGTTGACAATACGTTACAAACTACAACCTTAATCAAACACTATTTCTCGTATCTTGGTGTTTCGAAAACACTTCAGAACGAAAGAGAAATAAACGCACCTTTTCGTTTATCTGGGTGTTGTGGTGCATTCGAAAAATCAAAATTATTGGTATTAATTATTAGCTTCTTCTGTATTTGTGTTATAGTATTTATTTACTTTATTATTAAACCAACATTAAATTATAAATTATCTGTTGGACAAAATGAATTCACATTAACTCGACAATTCCCTATTAATAAAAGGATAACCATTCAACCGAAAGAGATAAAAGAAATAACCATTGAACTAATGATGGATAAACCATACGCAGCTACAATTAAAAAATCATTTTCAATTAGAATTCAAAATTTGACTCAAGCTAATTACGCTTCATTAAGGGGTTTTACAATGAAGTTCGATATTAGATGTATTACAGAGGAAATCTATCATGGTGGTTAGCTTAACCAAAAATTAGTTTTTGTGCAGACAACATAACGTATATCTTAATTCTGCAAAATTGTACCTTTTCAACTATTAATTATCGGCTTGACTTATAACTATTCCGATATTTCAGTTCTGCAAAATTGTTACTCCTACTTTATTCTAAACTGCTTGACTCCACACTCTAGCTGCGGACTTCGCCAACTTTAGCAAAGTAGATTTTTAGCAGAAAAAATCAGCCAAGCTTGGCGTTTCAAATTGGCAGCTTACAAAAGTCAAACGTGCCTTATCGGTGTGACTGAATACAAGGCTCGAGGTTATTGGATGGAGAACTAGTCTCAATTCCAATAACGCACCACAACATAATGTAATATGCATTGGACGTAAGTCGGTTACGGCACATTGGCATTTACCTGTTAAGCCCACAAAATCGCCTTGACAATTTCATAATTGAGATAAAATTAAAAAATCGTAAGGCGATTTTGCTCTTTAATTAATTGCTAATAGTATCTTTATCAAGAGCCCAACGACACTTTACACGGGCGTTAAACTCTCCCCAACAAACTCAACGCCTTCACAATCGTTTTAACATGTTCAAAAACCAAACTCAACCTTCCGTTTCGTTCTTTTAGGGTACATAGGTTAGGGTTTTTCTGTACAAAGTTCAGCACCTTGGTAAATAGCGGAGATTGGTAATACAGAGAGTCTTGATTAGAAATAAAGTAACAAATCAATTTGTTCTGTTTCAACACTAACTTTTCAATTCCAACAGCTTTACCAATCCAACGCAAGCGTAGTGCTTGGATCATCTCTTTGGTCGGCTCAGGGACCGGACCAAAACGATCGATCAACTCTTTTTCGAAATTGGCTAATTCTTCTTCTGTCTCGTAATTATCTAACTCTTTGTACAGGTTAATTCGTTCAGCAACACTGCTCACATATTCATCAGGAATGAGAATTTCCAAATCGGTTTCAATCTGGCAATCGTGAACAAAAGCAGTTTGTAGCTCGTCGTACATTTCTTTGAACTCCGTTTCCTTTAATTCTTGAATGGCTTCATTCAAAATTTTCTGGTACATGTCAAAGCCAATCTCAGAAATAAAGCCACTTTGCTCTGCCCCAAGTAAGTTTCCTGCTCCACGAATATCCAAATCTTTCATTGCAATTTGAAAGCCGCTTCCCAAGTCAGAGAATTGCTCCAACGCCTGCAAACGTTTTCTCGCTTCTGGCGTTAAAGATATCATGGGCGGCGCCAACAAATAACAAAATGCCTTTTTATTGGAACGCCCAACCCGACCTCTCATTTGGTGCAAATCACTCAATCCAAAATTATTTGAATTGTTGATAATGATTGTATTTGCATTCGGAATATCTAATCCACTTTCAATAATGGTGGTCGCGACTAACACATCGTATTCGTGGTTAATGAAACTCATCATTCGCTCTTCTAAATCTTCGCCTTTCAGCTGCCCGTGTCCCGTCAACACTCTAGCATCCGGCACCAAACGCTGAATCATTCCTGCTACTTCTTTAATATTCTGAACTCTGTTATGAATGAAAAACACCTGCCCTCCTCGGCTTATTTCATAGGCAATAGCATCTCGAATCAACTCTTCATCAAAGGTTCGTACCTCTGTTAAAATTGGTTGACGGTTCGGTGGAGGCGTATTAATTACTGACAAATCTCGAGCTTTCATTAACGAGAATTGCAATGTTCTAGGAATTGGTGTGGCTGTTAACGTCAAGGTATCGACATTCACTTTAAACAACTTTAATTTGTCCTTCACACTTACTCCAAACTTCTGCTCTTCGTCAATTATCATTAAGCCCAAATCTTTAAACTTGACATCTTTCCCAACAATACGATGCGTGCCAATCAAGATATCAACTTCTCCGCTATTTACTTTTTCTAAGGTTTCTTTTTGCTGCTTTTTGGTTTTAAAACGATTGATGTAATCTACCTTCACTGGAAAATCTTTCAAGCGAGATTTAAAGGTTTGAAAATGTTGCCAAGCCAGAATAGTGGTCGGCACTAGTATAGCAACTTGCTTGCTGTCACAAACAGCTTTAAAAGCTGCTCGAATGGCAACTTCTGTTTTTCCAAAACCCACATCTCCACACACCAATCGATCCATTGGTGTTGATGCTTCCATATCGGCTTTCACATCTTGTGTCGATTTGAATTGGTCTGGCGTATCTTCATATAAAAAGGAAGCTTCCAATTCATTTTGCAAATAATTATCCGGTGCAAAAGCGAAGCCTTTTTTCTGCTTCCGTTCAGCATACAATTTAATTAAATCATAGGCTACCATTTTTACATTCTTCTTGGTTTTTGCCTTCAGCTTTTTCCACGTATCGGAACCCAATTTATCCACTGACGGAGGTGTTCCGTCTTTTCCTACAAATTTTGAGATTCGATGTAGAGAATGAATTGAAATGTATAAAATATCTTGATTCCTGTAAAGAATTCGAATCGTCTCTTGTGTTTTTCCGTTGGTCGTAATTTTCTCTAATCCTGAAAACTTCCCTACCCCATGATCAATGTGAACGATAAAATCACCTGGAGTTAAGTTGTGTAATTCCTTGAGGGTAATCGCTTGATCCTTCCTTTTGAAACCTTCTTTTAATCTAAACCTGTGGTAACGGTTAAAAATTTGATGGTCGGTGTATATTGCCAATTTCTGCTCATGGTCCACAAAACCTTCGTGAATAGAAAGCAAGATAGTTTCCATTTCATGCTCTTTCCCGATGTCTTCAAAAATGGTATAAAGCCGTTCAATTTGTTTGGCGTTGTTTGCCACTAAAACATTATCAATCCCTGCTTCTGTATTATCTGCTAAATCTTTACTAAGAAGTTCAAAATTTTTATTAAAAGCTGGCTGAGGAGAACTCTTAAACTCAACTTTCATATCTTGCTGAAAGTAGGTTTGTGAACCAAATTCAATGGTATTTAACCTCACCGAAGCACGAATAAACTGATCTTTCGAAATAAATAACTCTTCAGGCGGCACGTGACTTAGCGGAGACATTAGCTTGTCAAATATTTCTTTATTCTGCGTAAACTGCTCTCCAACTTTATCGCGGCAAATGCTAAAATCTTTAAACCAAAACAAAGTGTTGTCTGGCATAAACTGAAAAATTGGCACTCGAGCTTCTTCCAGTATTTTTTGCTGTACGTTCGGTAAAATCGCTATTCGGGTCAATTTTTTAATCGACAGTTGAGTAGCAGGATCAAACACCCGAATAGAGTCAATTTCATCCCCAAAAAATTCTATTCGATAAGGGTTTTCATTGGCAAAAGAATAAATATCCATTATTCCTCCTCTTACAGAAAACTGACCGGGATCCCCGACAAAGTCAACCCTTTCGAAATGATATTCATTTAAAGTTTCCACCAAAAATTCAATACTCAACGAATCGTTCAAGTGAATTTCTAAGGTGTTTTTTTGAAGATTTTTCTCCGTAATCACATATTCTGAAAGCGCTTCCGGGTACGAAACTATAAAATACTGCTGCTCCTTAGCGCTAATCTTATTCAATACCTCAGCTCTTAACTGAATATTGGCATTGTCGGTTTTTTCAATTTCGTATGCCTTGCGATAAGATGAAGGGTAGAACAAAGCTCGTTCACCAACTAAAGCTTCCAAGTCGTTCAAAAAGTAAGCAGCCTCCTCTTTATCAGGCAGCACAATGAATTGATTTATGGGCAAATTCAATGAGATTCCATAAGAAATAAATGCATTCAAACTACCCACACTGCCCAACAATTGAACGTGAGAAAGTGGGTCATTCCTTAACTTTTCCGCAATAGCGGTAACCCGCTTATCGTTCTGATAGCGGTTTTTCAAATCATCTAATTTCATACTAAGAGTAAAAGTACAAGTATAAAGGATGAGTGATGGTTTTTTGTTTTAAGAAAAAACAGATTTACGTTGAAGTAGGTTTTAGCATCCCAATGAATCAGCTTAGAGTGCACTCTTTTTTGAGCTAACTCGTTAAAACAATCGACTCGTCCCGTTATTTCTAAATGTCTTTCTTAACCTATTGCTTTGCATTAAAAGCAAACATTTATCGTTAAAACTTAACCACCAATCCAACCGTAAAATTTCGCCCCAATTCATCGGCAAAGTAGCGCTGGCGGTTCAAGTAATCTCGGTAGGTTGCATTCAAGGTATTCTCAACTCCCAAATGCCCCTCGACCCTTATGCTTTTGAATTGTCGCTCAGCAGAAGCCCTAAAACCCAACAAATAATACCCTTTTGGAGGAGCTACAAAATCTTGATTTTCAGTTATGTTTCGTTGCTCAAAAACATAACGGTGCAGCATTTGAAGCTCTACATTCTTCAAAGATTTAAATTGCGGTAACTGCAGACTGGTGGCAGAAACTATTGAATTACTCGGCAGGTTAATTAAAGAAATACCATTTTCAATCTCATTTCCTCGAATAAAGCTATAGTTCAACTCTGTTAACCACTTTTCGTTAATTTGATACTTGGTCACAAAGTCTAATCCATAAATTTGAGCATCAGTTTGCTCGTATTTAAACACCGGGAAAGCACCTCTTATGGTCAAGCGAAAATCGTCTTGAGCTTGTAAATAAATGTAATCTTGAATGTATTGGTGATACAACAATACCTCAGCGAAAAATTTATCTTTGGTCTTAGCAGCAAATGATAAGGTATTCTTGATCGCTTTTTCGGAGTTTAAGTTGACATCTCCTTCTTCTATTCCACTCACCCCCTGATGAAGGCCATTGCTATACAATTCATTTACCTCAGGATTTCGAGTGGCTAGACCCACATTGTAATTCATTGAAAAATGCTCATTTCTAGCATATTGAATTCCAGCTGATGCGGTATAATTCAAATAGTTATTGTCAAAGAAGAGCAGCTCACGAGGCACCGTATTTGAAATACTTGCCACCTTTCGAGCCTCTTCTTCCACTCGTGCACCGAACTCTAAGTTCAACTTATGGTAAGACTTTGCAATAATTAAAAATGTACCCCGCTCCTCTGTCAAGTAATTTGGAATCAAAGGCAAAATTCCTGTTTCAGGCACATTCACATTGTTCACTCGATTCAATTGAATTCCGGTTTTCAAATGCCACTCGTTCTTAAAATAGTAATGAAATTTTGTCTCGAAAAAATCACTTTCTTGCTCCAAACTCAGCGCGGGCTTATCGTCTCTGCCACCTCTTCTTATATCAAACTCTTTTCTGTTATTTATTTGTTTGGCATACACAACTTCTACCCAAGCTTGTTCTGATAGCAAGTATTTAGAACTCACTTTTAATAAATGATGATTCACCTCTTGCCGCGGATTATTAATATCATAAGAGAAATCAGATTGTGTAAAGAATGGTTCTTCACTTTCAAAAGCAGCTTGTAGGTCAGTTAAATTACCCACATGAGAACCACGCAAAATTCCGATTTGTGTATTGAATGAACTGTAATATACATCGGCTGACCATTTAGTTGTGATTTGCTTTTCCAATTCTGCCGAAAAGTTATATTCTTCAATACCGGTGTTGGTCAAAAAGTAATCTGGTGTATGCGCATCTCCACTTTTCTTTAACGTGCCATTAACTTTCCAAGCCAACCATTTATGGTGTTGTTGTAATTCTACATTTATTCCATTACCCAATCCATTTGAATTGAAAAAGTACCGTGCCTTGCCATGCAGGTGAGGATCTTTCTCTATTTTTTTAGGCTCAACCAGAATAACACTACCTAGGCTATTGCCCATAAATTCGATTGCCCCAACACCTTTTACAACAGTAATTTTATTGGCTAACAAGGGGTCTATTTCTGGCGCATGATCGATTCCCCATTGTTGTCCACTTTGAGCAATTCCATTATTCAAAATAGTTAAGCGGTTACCGTACAAACCATGCACAACAGGCTTTGCAACTCCATTGCCATTTTTTATAGCAGAAACTCCGCTAATACTTTCTAACGTTTGACCTAAACTTTTTGAGAGTTGCTGATTCATTTCTTTCGAGCCAATCACCTCGACTTCTTGGCTTTGAGATTCTTGAACATGCTCTTGCACAGTCACCTCATTCAACAATTGACTGCTGTGTTCCACGTATATTGTCCAAACCGTGTCAGCTGCTAAATGAAAGTATACATTCTGAGTTTCACAACCAATATGACTAACCACTAAATGATAATCTCCCGCACAAAGGCCTTTGATTTTGAAATTTCCTAAACTATCAGAAATGGTACCTTTTACTAGTTCCTTCACATATACCGAA
This sequence comes from uncultured Flavobacteriales bacterium, assembly GCA_913059105.1. Lineage (GTDB taxonomy): Bacteria > Bacteroidota > Bacteroidia > Flavobacteriales_E > Vicingaceae > NORP294. The sequence continues at coordinate 24,098 of CAJXRL010000001.1, read as the reverse complement.
GCAAACTCAATTGGCTTTTGATTGTGTTGATCCACAACTTTCCCCAAAATAGTTAACTCACATGTTTGAGCATGCGAGCTAATTATCATAAAAAAAAGTAAAATGAAAATTAATCCTCTACCTAACATTCACGGGAAAGACTACTTCAATATCAGTTTCACCACCTGCGTTTGTTATGTCTCCTCCGCTAACTCCCACAGCACCTTTAACCGGCTCATGACGAAGAACTACTTTTAAATTACCACCCATGGTTTTTGACTCAAAAGTTGTTGTTAAACCGATTGGATTTCCGTTGCTATCTTGATCCGTATAAGTAATTACAAAATCACCTGAAGTAACCTGGTAAAATACTTGATGCTCATCTCCCTCTGCTAATACCTCTTCTGTAATATCGTCTGCAGGAGATTCCAATTCATTCAAAAATTCAATTGACCCGGTATAAGTTACATTTAGATCTAATGTGTCACCAGAAATAATAGGAGCATTTCCCCCATCGCCATCTAAATCTTGAAATTGAAAAACTTTAGCCGTCCCTCCAGTGGATGGAGTTAATGTATAACGAACTGTAGTAATTACTTCTTCCTCATTTGGAATTTCTGGGGTTACAGGTTTATCTCCTTCATCATCTTTACAGGCAAATAATGCCATCGCAATAAACACATACAACAATTTTGATTTCATAATTTTGAGTTTTATCGTTTAAAATTTTTGCAAATATATAAAATATTTGTACTATTGCAACATAGTCGCAACAATATTTATGAAAAGAAGAAAAACCCCATCAAAAGAGAAGATTCTCGCCATCTTAAAATCGCAAGACTATGCTACAAGTCACGAAAAAATTGCAAATCAGATTGATGATATTAACAGGGCAACCATCTATAGAATACTAAATCAATTTTGCGAAGATGGCATTGCTCACCGAATAATTGCTGAAAATGGCAAGCAATTTTTTGCACTTTGTAAAGACTGTGAAGCGGAGGAACACCATCACAATCACTTGCACTTTCAATGTAACACTTGCGAAAAAGTAGAGTGTTTTGAAAGTGAAATAAACATTTCGCTGCCTAATGGCTACGTCATTGAAAATTTCAATGGATTAATTAATGGGTTCTGCAATTTATGCTCTTCAGCTTAGCACTCACAAACTTTCCCTTTTTTCGAAACGCTCAATAATTCTACTTTTTCTTCATTTTCACAAACTTTCCACATCATGGTAAATTCGCCTTTGTCTGAATTGTTTTCTAAGCGATAAACTGGACAAGGTTTCTTCTGCGTATTACTTTCAGAAAAGTTAATATCGGAAGCTTGTTGAATCTCTACCCACTTTTTATCTTCTAGGTCCAAACACTTTAACTGGCATTCAGCTCTTGTCGAAATGCTAACTGCTGAACTATCAATAGTTGTCATTATTCGCTTTTCTGGCGTCCAAGTATTTAATTCTCGGTCTCCAAAGATCACATACACAATAAGTAATCCAAGGCCAACGCCTATTAAATAAGTTCTAAATCTTCTCCAAAATGTCATGTGGTAAAATTAAGTTGAATGTGCATTAAATCTCACTTATTAATACTATTTAATACGCCGCCAATAGCAAATCTAAATCTTTGTACGGTAAACCAAATTCTTCTGCCAAAAATGGATTCGTTAACATGCCTTTGTAAAGATAAATTCCGGAACGAACAGATAAAATTTTTCGAATGCAATGATCAATTCCTCCGCCATCTCCTAATTCAATAATTACAGGTGCAAAAATATTACTCAAAGCGTAGGACGCAGTTCTCGCAGACCTGGAAGGAATGTTTGGAACGCAATAATGAATCACTCCGTGTAAATTATAGGTTGGGTTAGCATGAGTTGTTACTCGAGAAGTTTCGAAACACCCGCCTTGATCAATACTAATGTCAACAATTACAGAACCTTCCGGCATACTTTGCACCATTTCTTCAGTCACAATAATTGGAGAACGACTCCTTGGAGAACGCATAGCCCCGATGGCAACATCTGCATGCTTTAACGCATTTGCGATTACTTTTGGTTGCAGCGTAGAGGTGTACACTCTTCTTCCTACCACATCTTGTAATCGCCTTAATTTAGAGGTATTATTGCTGAACACTTTTACTGAAGCCCCTAAACCTAGCGCTGCTCTAGTTGCAAATTCAGCTACAGCTCCTGCTCCAAAAATGACTACTTCAGTTGGTTTCACTCCAGAAATTCCTCCCATCATCAAACCCTTACCTCCATTGACATTGCTTAAATATTCTGCGGCAATTAAAATAGAACTATTACCTGCAATTTCACTCATTGCCCGTATAACAGGTAAACTGCCGGTATTATCTCTTATGTAATCATAGGCAATAGCAGTCACCCTCTTTTCAATCAATTTCTTTAAAAAATCCTTAGGTTGAACAGGTAATTGCAAAGCAGAAATTAAAGTCTGCCCCTGTTGCATTAAATCTAATTCGTCAGGCGAAAGTGGCTCCACCTTTAATATAATGTCAGCTTTATACACTGCTTTTGTGTCGTATGCAATTTGAGCCCCGGCTTCGCTATAATCGTTATCCGAAAAATTTGCTTTTTCCCCCGCCTTTGACTCAATAAGCACTTCGTGACCATTGTTTACAAGAAGCTCAACATCCTGAGGTACCAGCGGAACCCTCCGCTCCTGCAATGAGGTTTCTTTTGGAACACCGATAAACAAGCTATTGCTCTTTGTAGGAACAGCTTCTAACTGCTCTTGAGGAAGCATTCTAGTTGCGGCCTGAGCCAATGATTTTACTACGTCTTCAGACATTAATTGATTTCGTTAATGATGAACTCCCGTCCTTCTTTAGCAATCGATATGTGAACTTCAAGTCTTTTCTCTGGCAACAAATTTTCTACTTTTGATGGCCATTCAATTAGACAAAGATTCTCTCCGTAAAAATAATCTTCTATTCCCATGTCAAAAGCCTCTTCTTCAGACTCTAAACGATAGAAGTCGAAATGATAAACACGTTGCTTATCAGCTGATTCATACTCATTTACAATTGAAAATGTTGGAGAAGTAACATTATCTTTTACTCCCAGAAAGTTACACATATTTTTGATTAGCGTAGTCTTGCCTGCACCTAAATCTCCTCTAAATGCGACAATTCTATATTCTTTTGCAAAAGCAATTAGGACTCGAGAAACCTTACCCAATTCGTTTTCAGTCGCTAGAATTTTCATAGACTGCTACTTTTTAGGCGAAAGCTGAATAATCGGAATCATCATCTCTTCCATAGATATACCACCATGCTGAAAAGTATCCTTGTAGTAACTTACATAGTGATTATAGTTATTTGGATAAGCGAAAAAAGCATCTCCTTTTGCAAAAATAAACGACTGACTGACATTCACTTTTGGCAATCTAGCCAACTCAGGTTTGGTAATTGCTAACACATCATCTGCATCATACGTCAAATTTTTACCTTGCTTATATCTCAAATTATTGTTCACTGTTTTATCTCCTATAACTTTTGAAGGCTCTTTTACTCTTATCGACCCATGGTCGGTGGTAATTACAACTTTCCCTCCTCGTGCTGCAATTTCTTTCAAGGCTTCTTTTAATGGCGAATGATCAAACCAAGACATGGTCAATGAACGGTATGCCGCCTCATCTTCAGCCAATTCCTTTATAATATCTGTATCGGTTCGGGCATGAGATAACATGTCGATGAAATTGTAAACTATTACGTTAAATGCATTATTCATCTGATTGGGTATCTCGCTAACCACTTTTCTTCCATAGTTTGGATTCAGCACTTTGTTATAAGCAAACCTTGTATCCTTGCCCAATCGTTTTAGCTGATGTCCTATCAACTCTTGTTCATTCATATTCTTGCCTCCTTCATCTTGGTCATTCAACCATAGTTTCGGATACATTTTTTCAATGTCTAATGGCATCAGTCCAGCAAACAAGGCATTTCGAGCATATTGAGTGGTAGTTGGAAGAATACTCATGTATGTTTCCTCCTTATCAATCCAAAACATTTCCTCAATCTGTGGTTTCAATAAATACCATTGATCTAATCGCAAATTATCTATTACAATTAAAAAAGTTGATCCCTCTTTTTGAATTAATGGATTTACTTTTTCTTTAAACACATTGTGCGACATCAAAGGAGCTTCTTCAGGATATTCTATCCAATCCAAATAATTATCCTCAACAAAACGGGCGAATAAATTACCTGCTTCCTCTTTTTGTGTATTCAGAATTTCTGACATCCCTGTATCTTCTGACTTCTCCAATTCAAGTTCCCAGTAAATCAACTTCTTATACACCTCTTCCCAATCTTCATAATCCATATTGTTATGAAGGCTCATCCCGATGTTTCGAAAATCTTGTTGATAGCCAATGTTAGTTTTTTCACTCACCAAACGAGCAGTATCAATATGCTTTTTAATCGTCATCAAAATCTGATTCGGATTGACCGGCTTAATTAAATAATCTGATATTTTTGCCCCAATAGCATCCTCCATGATGGATTCCTCTTCACTTTTGGTAATCATAATTACCGGTAAAGAAGGACTCATTGTCTTGATTTTAGTTAAGGTTTCAAGACCAGATAGGCCAGGCATATTTTCATCTAAAAAAACCAAATCATACCGATTCTCTTCAATCAAATCCAACGCCTCATCTCCACTAGTTGCAGGTGTTACTTCGTAATTTTTAGCCTCTAAAAAAATGATGTGTGGTTTTAAAAGAGCAATTTCGTCATCTGCCCATAGGATTCTTATCTTCGTCATTAAGTTTTGTTTTGATTGCAAGTAAAGTGAAAATGGCCAAAGCTACAAATCACACTTGCTAAAATTAGTTAAATCTAAATCGCTTGAGAAATAGTAAATACAATAAAAAGAAGATCTTTAACGACCCAGTTTATGGGTTTATTTCATTGCCCTTCGATTTAATATTCGATATTATAGAACATCCTTTTTTTCAACGACTTCGAAGAATAAAACAATTGGGATTAACTCATTTAGTGTACCCCGGAGCCTTGCATACTAGGTTTCATCATGCCATGGGTGCCATGCACCTTACCATGAAAGCACTAGATGTCATTAAATCAAAAGGGCAAAAAGTCACTAAAACAGAAAGAAAAGCTACTTTAATAGCAATCCTATTACACGACATTGGTCACGGCCCATTTTCACATGCATTGGAATACAGCATTGTTGGTAATGTAACCCATGAGGATATTTCTAGTTTCTTCATGCAACGCTTAAATGAGGAATTTGATGGTAAATTGACGCTAGCTATAAAGATATTCGAAAACAAATATAAAAAGCCATTCCTGCATCAACTAGTCTCTTCTCAGCTAGATATGGATCGATTAGATTACTTACGAAGAGATAGCTTCTTTACAGGAGTTTCTGAAGGAGTTATTAGCTCCGAACGAATTATCTCAATGTTAAATGTAGAAGAAAGTAATCTGGTAATTGAAGCAAAGGGAATTTATTCGATTGAGAAATTTATCATTGCCAGAAGATTAATGTATTGGCAAGTTTATTTACATAAAACTGTTCTATCTGCAGAACGATTGGTGGTCAAAATATTAGCTCGCGCAAAAGAACTTGCGCTTGACAGTGAAGAGCTATTCTGCACCGATGCATTGCGATACTTTTTGTACCAAAATCACGATAGAAATTCATTTGAAAACAATAAAGATACCTTAGTTCGTTTTTCAGAATTAGACGATTTTGACATTACTGCTTCTATTAAAATGTGGCAAAACCACTCAGACCCCATTTTAAGCAGTTTATGTAAATCTTTAGTAAATCGAAATCTTTACAAAATCGATATTCGCAAAAAAGCATTTTCAAAAGCAGAAGTTGATATGCACTTGAATAAGTTAGTATCAGCTACAGGAATAAGCGGTAAAGAAGCAAGCTATTTCATCTTCACCGACTCTATTAAAAACAATGCATACAACCCTAAAAAGGACAAAATCAATTTACTGTTCAAGAATGGCGAAATAAAAGACATTGCAGAAGCAGCAGACCAATTGAACATAAATGCGTTAACGGAGGAAGTAGTGAAGCATTTTATTTGTTATCCCAAACAAATAATGGTTGATAACTTGAAAAACAAATAACAGAAGGCTACTTTAATTATTTATTACTTTTGAACGATGGAATTTTCGGCCAACCAAATCTCTGAATTACTGCAAGGAACAGTTGAAGGAAATGGAGAAACAAGTGTTTCTACCCTTTCAAAAATTGAAGAAGGCAAACCTGGTTCGCTGTCTTTCTTGGCAAATCCAAAATACACAGATTACATCTACGATACACAAGCTTCAATAGTAATAGTTGGTAACGACTTTACTGCTGAACAAATTTTAAAGAATAATCCAACACTTATTAGAGTTGCTGATGCTTATGGAGCTTTTGGCAAATTACTTGAAATGTATAATCAAGTAAAAAACAATAAAGTTGGTATTGCTAAATCTGCTATTGTATCAGAATCAGCAAGTATTGGGGAGAATGTTTATTTGGGTGAAAACGTTGTAATTGGTGACAATACAAAAATCGCTGATGGAGTTAAAGTATTCCCAAATTCGTTTGTAGGAGATAATGCTTCAATTGGTGCGGACTGCACCATTTTTGCAGGAGCTAGAATTTATTCTGAAACTCAAATAGGGAAAGAGTGTGTGATTCATTCAGGAGCGATTTTAGGTGCCGATGGATTTGGATTTGCACCTAACAGCGAAAACAACTACAAAAAAGTACCTCAAATTGGCAACGTAATTATTGAAGATTATGTTGAAATTGGTGCTAATACTTGTGTTGATAGAGCAACTCTAGGTTCTACGATCATTAGAAAAGGAGTAAAATTAGATAACTTGATTCAAATTGCTCACAATGTTGATATTGGAGAAAATACCGTAATTGCTGCTCAAACAGGAATTGCAGGTTCTACCAAAATTGGTAAAAACTGCATGATTGGTGGACAAGTTGGTATTGTTGGTCACCTAAAAATTGCTGAAGAAGTAAAGATTGCTGCACAAAGTGGTATCGGCAATTCTATTGAAGAAAAAGGAGCAATTGTTCAAGGATCTCCTTCCATTCCTATTGGGGATTATAAAAGATCATATGTAATGTTTAGAAAGTTGCCGAGTATGGCTAACCAAATTCGGGACCTAGAAAAACAATTGGAAGAATTAAAATCTGCCTCAAACCAGTTATGAGCACGAAACAAAAAACTATTACAAACTCTATTTCACTAAATGGAGTTGGATTACATACAGGAGTGAAATCGACTGTAAATTTCAAATCAGCCCCTGAAAATCACGGCTTTGTATTTCAAAGAATTGACATAGAAGGACAACCTACTATTAAAGCTGATTGTGATTTAGTTGTTGATACCTCAAGAGGAACTACTATCGAACAAAACGGAGCAAGGGTTCACACTACTGAACATTTATTGGCTGCTGCTTATGGATTAGAGATCGACAACTTGTTAATTGAGATTGATGGACCAGAAGTCCCAATATTAGATGGTAGTGCGCATTTTTTCTTGCAAGCATTAAAAGATGCTGGTATTGAAGATCAAGAAGCTGAGAAAAACTTTTTTGTAGTTGAAGAAAATATAACATACGAAGACCTTGATCGCATGACAGAAATGTTAGCGGTACCTCAAGATGAGTTCCGCTTGACGGTAATGGTTGACTATAATTCTCCTACTCTAGGAACGCAGCATGCACACATGTATAAGTTAGGAGAGTTTGAGGAAAATATATCCATGTGTAGAACTTTTGTATTCTTACGTGAATTAGAATTTTTAGCAAAAAACAACCTTATAAAGGGTGGTGATTTAGACAACGCAATTGTATTAGTAGATCACATCCCCCCGCAGGAAAAGTTAGACGAAATTGCGGAGTTATTGGGCAAACCTAGAATAGAAGTTACTGACACTGGGGTGCTTAATAATTTAAAATTGCATTTTCAAGATGAGCCAGCACGGCATAAGTTATTGGATATTGTAGGTGATTTAGCTTTAGTTGGAAGACCAATTAAAGGGCACATTTTAGCAGCGAGACCTGGCCACAAAGGAAATGTAGACTTTGCTCGTATTATAAAAGCAGAAATTAAAAAACGTGAAAGAGCCAGTCCAAAATTTGATTTAACATCGGAAGCTATTCACGATATTAATAGCATAGAAAAGATGCTACCTCATCGTTATCCGATGTTGTTAGTAGATAAAATTATTGAGTTAAGCGAAACGCATGTAGTGGGAGTGAAAAATGTGACAATGAATGAGCAGTTCTTTCAAGGTCACTTTCCTGGCGCACCAGTAATGCCTGGTGTTTTACAAATCGAAGCCATGGCGCAGACCGGTGGAATTTTAGCCCTAAGTACTGTTCCAGATCCAGAAAACTATCTTACTTATTTTGTGAAAATTGATAAAGTAAAATTCAAACGGAAAGTTATTCCAGGTGATGTCTTAATATTTAGATTAGATTTGTTGCAACCAATTCGAAGAGGAATGGTTTTAATGGCAGCCAAAGCCTATGTTAATGGAAAAGTAGTTTCAGAAGGAGAGTTAATGGCGCAAATTGTAAAAGAAAAATAATGGAGCACGCTTACATTCACCCAGATGCAAAAATTGGTAAAAACGTTATTATTGATCCCTTCACGTACGTTGCTGGTGATGTTGTAATTGGAGATGACACATGGATTGGTCCCAATGTAACCATTATGGATGGCGCGAGAATTGGGAACAATTGTAAAATATTTCCTGGTGCTGTTATTTCAGCGATTCCACAAGATTTAAAATTTCATGGGGAGATTACTACCGCTGAAATTGGCAATAATACAACCATCAGGGAGTGTGTCACAATAAACCGTGGAACTGTTGACAGAAACAAAACTACCGTTGGTAATGATTGTTTGTTAATGGCTTACGTGCACATTGCTCACGATGCGCAAATTGGCAATAATGTCATTCTGGCTAATACCGCTAACATTGCTGGGCATGTAACCATTGAAGATCACGTAATTTTAGAAGGGGTAGTAGCTGTTCAACAATTTATCAGAATTGGAGAGCACTCTTTCATTGCGGGTGGCTCGTTAGTTCGTAAAGATGTGCCGCCTTTCGTTAAGGCTGCTAGAGAGCCTTTGACTTATGCAGGAATCAATGCAATAGGAATGCGTCGAAGAGGCTACCAAACAGCTACAATAAGCCAAATCGAAGACATTTATAGACACATTTTTGTGCACGGCACAAATGTTTCCAAATCACTTGAGGAAATTAAAGCTTCTATTGAAGATTCGCCAGAAAAATCGCAAATTTTAAATTTCATTGAAGGTTCCCAAAAGGGAATTATTAGAGGGCCATTAAGTTAAGGTATTTGAAGTAGAGAAGAAAGATGAACATCGAAATCCATTCACTTTCAAAACGATTCAACAAAGAATGGATTTTCCAATCCCTTTCGCTCAATGTTGCATCTGGTGATAAAATTGGAGTAATTGGATCTAATGGCAGCGGCAAATCAACATTTATTAAACTACTATCAGGTGCAGAATTACCTTCCAAAGGAGAAATAAAGTATCACTTCTCCAATTCAGAAATTGAAGCAGCCAAAATCTATAAATCTATAATTTTTACAGCCCCTTACATCGATTTAATCGAAGAGCTAAGCTGTAAAGAATTAATTGATTTCCATTTAAAATTTAAATCCTTCCAAGACGGATTAACACCCGATTCATTTATTGAATTAGTATATTTAAGAGACGCTGAAAACAAATACATCAAAAACTTTTCATCTGGCATGAAACAGCGATTGAAGCTCGGCTTGGCCATATGTAGCCAATCAAAATTATTGCTATTAGATGAACCATGTTCTAATTTAGACGCTAAAGGAATAGAATTATACCATCACTTGATGGACAAATACAACCCAAATAGAACTACAATTATTGGGTCAAATGAACAAAAGAACGAACTATACAAAATTGAAAAAACAATAAGAATCACGGATTATAAATAGCAATTTCAAGTCTAATCCCTATCTTTGATTCAATACAACTAAATTATGGCAAATACTTCAGATTTTAAGAACGGATTGTGTATGAATTGGAACAATGATTTGTTCAAAATTCTTGAATTTCAACATGTAAAGCCAGGAAAAGGGCCAGCGTTTGTACGTACTAAGATGCAAAGTTTAACTTCAGGTAAAATAATCGACAATACGTTCAATGCAGGTGTTAAAATTGATCCTGTTCGAATAGAAACAAGAAAATATCAATATCTTTATAACGATGATAGTGGCTATCACTTCATGAATACAGAAGATTACGAGCAGACCTTCCTGCAAAAAGAAATGATCAATGCCCCACAATTCTTGAAAGAAGGCGATATGGTTGACATCATGTACCATGCTGAAGAAGAAAAACCACTATCATGTGATTTACCTGCGTTTGTAAACCTGGAAATTACTTTTACTGAACCAGGAATAAAAGGCGATACAGCAACAAATACTACTAAACCTGCAACTGTAGAAACAGGAGCAGAAGTTCGAGTTCCATTATTCATCAACGAAGGAGATAGAATTCGTATCGATACTAGAAGTAGCTCTTACTGTGAGCGTTTGAAATCATAAGTCATGAATCTAGGTAAAACATTTACCCTATTAGATATTGCGTCGTTGTTAGATTCTCCTTTTAAGGGGGACCAAAACCTTGCGGTAACAGGAATCAATGAGATTCACCGAGTAGAGCAAGGGGACATCGTATTTGTTGATCATCCAAAATATTACGACAAAGCACTAAATTGCAGCGCTTCAGTAGTGCTAATTAATAAAGAAGTAGAAGTTCCTCAAGGGAAAGGTATAATTATTTGTGATGACCCTTTTAGAAGCTTCAACTTTATTCTATCCTACTTCAATCCTTTTATTTTTTCCGAAGTACAACAAGAACAAGCAGAGATTGGATCAGGAACAAAAATTCACCCATCTGTGAGTATCGGAAGGAACGTGAAGATTGGTAATAACTGCCTTATTTTTCCAAATGTTACCCTCTTAGATGATGTAACTATTAAGGATAATGTAATTATCCAATCTGGAACAGTACTTGGCTCTTTTGGATTCTATTACAAAAATAGAGGCACTCATTTTGATCGATTAAATAGCAATGGAGCAGTCTTAATTGAGAAGAATGTTGAGATTGGAGCAAATTGCACTATTGACAAAGGAGTTACGGCTGTTACAACAATTGGCGAAGGAACAAAAATTGATAACTTAGTGCAAATCGGGCATGATACTGTTATTGGCAAAAAATGTTTGATTGCTGCACAAGCCGGGATTGCTGGTTGTGTTGAAGTTGGGGATGAAGTCACCATTTGGGGACAAGTAGGCATTGCAAGTGGAATTTCTATTGGAGATAAAACGATTCTCTACGCACAAAGCGGAGTTGGTAAAACGTTAGAAGGAAACAAAACATACTTAGGCAGTCCTGTTGATGAGAGTCGTGCAAAATTCAAAGAAATGGCCATGATCAGACGCCTTCCTGAACTTTTTAGTAAGTTTAGCAAAGAATGACAGATGCAAAAACAAGACGGGTAAAAGGAAAACTTCAGCAATCTAAATCGAAGTTAGACACCCTCTTGAATATCACAAATGCAATTAATGATAATTCCTCTGATGAATTTCTCTTCTCTATTCTAAAATCAATTCTCACTGAAAATTTAAACATTGCCAAACTAGCCCTTTTCACTTTCGACACTAAAAATTGGTCAGTTTCAATGACTGAAGGGATTGGTAAAGACGAATGTGAAAAAATTGATATTTCTAAACTTGTTGAATCCTTTCCTGACATTGGGACCATCAACCAAGAAAAAAGTAGCCCATCCTTAAGAAATTTCGAAATTGCAATTCCTGTTTTCCACCATGACCAACCCTTAGCATTTATGCTTTTAGCAGATATTGAAGGTGAAAAAATGGAAATCAGCCCGATCATCAAACACTTGCGATTCATTCAAACGTTAATTAATATTATTGTTGTTGCCCTTGAAAATAAACGACTCAATAAACAAGAAATTAAGCAGGCAGCAACAAATAAGGAATTGGAATTAGCACGAAATATGCAAACCCTCTTATTTCCTAAATCTTTACCAAATACTGAAACCTTAAAAGTAACTGCCCTATATCTTCCCCATAGTGAAGTAGGAGGCGATTACTACGATGTCATTCCACTTTCGAATGGAAGAACAGCTTTTTGCATAGCAGATGTATCGGGAAAAGGAATTTCCGCTGCACTTTTAATGGCCAACTTTCAAGCAAGTCTTAGAGCACTTGTTAGAATAGCAAAAGACTTAGAGGAGCTTATTGATATGTGTAACCAAAAAATAATCGAATCAGCTAACTTCCAAAAATTCATAACACTATTTATAGGAATTTTCGATCCAGAAAAAAAAGAACTTTTATACATCAACTGCGGTCACCAGCCCCCTCTTCTCATACAAGAAGAAGAAATTAAATACCTCAAGACTGGCTCGACTATTTTAGGTATGTTTGAGAAATTACCTTTTCTTAAAAAGGAGAGTATCTCGATAAATACAAATGATCAATTAGTTTGTTATACAGATGGCTTAACTGAACTACCCAACAAAGACGGGACCCATATGGAAGTAGAAGGAATTGCCGCTATATTAAAAGGTAAAAAAGATCTCTCAGAAATTTCTAACTCGCTGAATTCACTTATCAGCGAGAATAAAAACGACAATGGGTTAGATGATGATGTTACTTTTCTAGCTGCTCAGTTTCTTTAGCTAAAAACTTCTCCGAGTGCAGGTCTATGGCTACAATCATCGCTATAAACGCCCAAAAAGGAACACTTGCTTTATCTGTATCCAAGAAATTATTAAGTGTTCCATTGATAATGTACGATGTAAACGCGAGTATAATAAAGAATACAATCGTTCGTAATTCTCCTTTTGGCAATCTATAATATAGCAACGATGCTCGGTAATAAAACATCACTAAAATAAAGACAAACGTTAATGCACCTAATAAGCCAGTTTCAGCAAGAGGACCAATAAATTCTGAATGTGCATTTCCTCCATCACCTGCATTGGTACTTATAATTGTAACATCTTCAGAAGACTGAAAAGGAGCATATTGAAAAGCATATGTTCCAGGACCCCAACCAAGAATTGGTTTCCGCCTATACATTTCTAAAGCCGAATTCCAACGATTTATCCGTTCTAAATTTGAGGCATCGGTAGAAATATTCGTAATTGATTGAACATGCTCTCCTAAATTCTCTGAGGTAGAATCTTGCTCATTTTTTTCTAAAGTATTTATTATGTCCGTCCAGAAAACTCCGGCAACTACCAAAACTAAGGCAGTCGCAGAAAGCACAAAGCTTCCTCTCAGTCGAAGTAAATAAATCAAGGAAACAGCGAAAGCTATTAACAAGCTAATCCAAGCTGCACGGCCATATGAAAAGATAATTCCCATAGCCAAAACGACAATCATCAATGCCGAAATAACTCTATACTTCTTATACCGTTTGAGAATAAATAACAAGACCATAATGGGGAACATCATAGCCACAACTGCTCCATAAACAGTATGATCTTTAAAGAATGGCTGCATTACCCAGTGAGCAGGACGTTCTGCGAAACCATATTTACTGTGATGTAAAAATGTATAAAGTGCTACGCAAGCAAGAGGAATTAGGTACAACCAAAAAAACAATCTAATATTTTCAACCTTTTTAAAGAGTTGGGTGGCTATAAAATAAAACGCAATGATAAACCACAGTCTTGCCAGTAAAAATTTTAGTGATACAAAAGGCATTGTGCTGGTCAATGTAGTTATAATAATCCAAGCTAAGTTGATAAGAATAGCAATAGTGACAGGGTGTTTAAGCACCGACATGTCATATTTCCTGTCGTAAAGTACTCTTAAAATAAAGATGACCATTACACCGAACAACAAAGGTTCAGTAGGGAGAAACATTCCGACCCCACCAAACTCCAAAGCTTCTAAGTTTAATGAAAGGGGTGTAGTAAATACAATGAACCACATCAACTTATCGGTAGCTACAAAAGCCATAAATAAGAGAACTATAGCAAAAGGTATAACAGCAAACCAATATTGTTCTAATGCGATTAGAGCACTATTGGTCATAATGAACAAAAAGCTCAAAATCAACACCCAATTTGACTTCAACTCTTCAGACATCTTATTTCTTTTGGTAACCTAGAACCAATAATAAAACAAAGGTAAAACCCATTGAAGCAGCAATCGCAGTTACAAAAATTAACCAACGAATTGGATATGATTTCTTATCCGATACTTCTGGTTTTACCAGGATATTAGAATAAGTCTGTACTTTATTTAAATCTTTTAGTGCATGCTCAAGGCCAGCTCTCCTCGACATAAACTCAGCATTTATAACATTCAATTGTGCATGGTAATCATGATATTGACGACCATGTTTTTGCAAGTTTTCATACAATGTTTTAGCCTCATCAAAATCTTTTCCTTTCTTACCTGAAAGCAAGAAATCCATATATTTTTCTGTCACCCTTTCGGACTGAGCGATGTAATCTAGAATCCCGTACGTAGTACTTATCTCTCTAATTTTATTTTCCAAACTATCCAACTGAGCCTTTTTGTCATTCATCATTTTTTGATTAATGACTACAATTTCTTGATACTTTTCTCTCTCTGTTCTTCGAATAATCCTGTTTAGCTCTTCTATAATCTCTGCTGCAATATCTCTTGCCTTTTCAGGGTCAGTCGACAACGTATTAATCCTAATCGATTCGAATTTCGTTTCATCAAATGTTATATGTTCAGTATACGCTGCCTTCATGTATGTGCGCTTATTCGGATCGTCTTGATCTATATCATACTCATCATAGAGATTATATTGTACAATTATGTGGTCTCTCAACTCATTTGATTCCAAATATTGCTGCATTTGCTCTAAACCATTTTCTTCTGCATATTTCCCCAGGTTAGCAGGATATATAACAGCCTCAGATTTGTATTTTGGCGGAACAAATTGTGGTAATGAAAAAACATAAGCAAAAACTCCTGCGATACATCCTATCATGAGCAAAAGCTTCCATTTTTTAGCTGCAAATTGTATTATTTCTATATTGGATTTCATAGTGATCTTTGTTTCTAATTTTTCCATATTATGCTTTTGGGTCAAATAAGATTAAGACAATCATAGTAAACAAAAATGTCGCAACCGTCGAAGCAACAACAATAAGCCACCGTATTGGATAACTTGCCTTTTCTGAAGGGTAAGCTTTATTGACAATGAACGTTTGATCAATAGTTGATTCCGCATTTACTCGAGCTTCAGCATATACCTTTCTTAAGTCACTCAATTTTTCACGCTCATATTCCATTTGTTGCACCAAACTCAAATACTTCCCTCCATATTTTGAGATGGTATCCAATTTATTTTCTAACGCAGCAGCAGCAGCATTATTTCCTTTAACTAAAGCTGCACCGTATTGGTTACTTAATACTTCAACCTGCGTTTCATAATCTTGCACCCCCTTAGCCCTAATTTGGTTCAAAGTATCCTCCATTCGGTTAATTTCTGCGACCAAACTATTAAACTCTTGTTCCACAATTTCTAACCCTTGACGTGCTACTTTCTTTAAAATTTTAGACCGGACTTCCTCTACCTTTAACGAAATTTCATTAGCAATATTTGCTGCGTATTCCTTATCAGTATCCAGTACTTCAATCTTAATCGACATAAATTTTGTTCGATAAAAATCAATGTTTGCTTTATACTCTTCATACAAATCTGTTTGACGATATTCTGCCTCAGGGCTAATGTCATAATGATTCATTAAATCGAACTTCTCAATTATATGCCCCCTTATATCATCAGAATTAAGCAACTGAATTAATTGTTCCGCCTCTTCTTCCTCTCCAAATTCAAGAAAATCCTTCTCTTTATAATTCTCATCATTTAGCAAGGCTCTTGAAACAGATGTAGTTGTAGTTGGAAATAAAATAACTGACGATTCATATTTATCTTCAATTAATAGAGAAAATATAATAGAAGAAATGAATGCCAATGCAGAGGTAATGAGCAGTACATTCCTTCTTCTTTTTAGAAAGTGGAATATACCATTTGAGTTGATGTCATGCGACTGATCGTTCATAGCTGGCTCTTATTTTAAAAGTTGTCAAATTTAATGAAAAACAAAGAGAGGAATCCATCCTTTTCAGGTTGAAGAATCTACTAGTAATATACTATGCAAATCGAAGATATAACAACAACTCAAGACTATAACCTCATAATTATCAATATTTTAAATATCATACGCCAATACAAATCTTGCTGTACTTCTTGTTCTTTGCTCCAATAGCACGGTTCTGTCCTTTAATAAATCATTAATAATTTGATCCGTAAAATGACGAATTGTAATTAATGTCGCTCTTTCGTTATAAGTTACTTTATATTTCTCAGAAACTGCTTTTCTTAGTTCGTCAATTTTTGAACGGTCATTATCAAATACTACGGTAAAGCTTATTGCAGAATTTTGCAATATATTGACTGACAATCCAATAATTGAAAACAATTCGAAAATTTCAGATAATTTTCTCTCGTCAATAAAGTCAAAATCTCTTGAACTAAACGAAACCAAAATTTGATTCTCTTTATGAATGTACGAAGGAACATCACCATCCCTAGAAGAATTTTTATTAATTAAACTTCCACTTGCTGCTGGATCTTTAAATGATTTAACAAACAGTGGTATCTGCCTATTCTCTAATGGTTTTACCGTTTTAGGATGAATGACAGATGCCCCATAATACGCTAATTCTACTGCTTCTTTGTATGAAATATTCTCTAACTTAACCGTTGATTCATAATGCTTTGGATCCGCATTCAGCATCCCTTCAACATCTTTCCAAATAACAACCTCCTTTGCGTTCAAGGAACTAGCAAATATCGCAGCTGAAAAATCAGACCCTTCTCTGCCCAATGTTGTGGTAAAATTTTCAGAACTGGATCCTATGAATCCCTGTGTTACAGCAATTCTCTCACTTAAATTGCTAAACTTATCCTGAATCAACCTTCCTGTTTCATCCCAATCAACCTTAGCTGCTTGATAAGTATTATCTGTTCTAACTACATCTCTAGCATCTACCCATATATTTTCAACTTCTTTCATGTCTAAATATGCCGATAGAATCTTGGTAGACAGCAACTCCCCAAGGCCAATAAGCTGATCATACTCAAAACCTCGAGTCCCTATTGGCTCATCTTCTATCTGCCACTCAGCTTCCACAAACGTGTTATGTAACTCTTGAAAAATAGGATTTTTCTTATTTTCAAACAGGTCATTACAAATACCAAAATGGAATGATTTTATTGCTTCTAACTGCTGAAAGACTTCTACATTTCTGCCTAAATGCAATCTCAATAAACCTTCTAAAGCATTTGTTGTTTTCCCCATAGCAGAAACCACCACTACAAGCTTATCATCTAATTGACTTTCAATTATTTTAGCCGCATTTTTTACTCCTTCTGCATCTTTTACAGAGGCTCCTCCAAATTTAAATACCTTCATATTCTATAAATTGATGTTTTGGAGTTGCTCTTTAGTAAATCTCCCATTATACCAAGTTCCATCTAATTCAGCATTGTATGATTTATAAAAATCAATTGCTGGGGTATTCCAATCTAATACTTGCCATTCCATTCGTCCGCTGTTTTTCTCTTTTGCAAAACCAACAACTGCTTCAAACAAAGCCTTCCCGGCTCCTATCCCTCTTTTTGATTCGGTTACAATTAAATCCTCTAAATAAATGCATCTACCTTTCCAAGTAGAGTACTTTTCATAAAACACAGCTATTCCAATGATTTTATCATTTTGCTCCGCAACAAACAACTCATAAATACTGTTCTCACCAAACCCATCTTCTTCCAAGTCTTTTAGACTAATAACCATCTCTTCTGGGGCTTTTTCGTATTCCGCTAATTCTTGAATTAGCTCTAATGTACTTAGACAATCTGCTTTGCAACCTTTTCGAATGACAAAATCCATGATTTTTATTGCAAATTTAGTGATACAAGCGTGAAATAAATAGCACTATTTTGTCTTTAGTAAACCTTTGAATTTTACGATATTTGTTGTCTTCAAGCCAATTAAATCAAATGTACTATGTCAGGAGTTAAAACACTCAGCGAATTTATTATCGAGAAACAGGATGATTTCCCGTTTGCAACGGGAGAACTAACCAGATTGTTGAACGACATTGTTATAGCTTCCAAAATTGTAAATAGGGAAGTTAACAAAGCTGGGTTAGCTGATATTTTGGGTGCAACAACGCAAGAAAATATCCAAGGAGAAACCCAACAAAAATTAGACGTTTTTGCCGATGAACAATTCATAGCTGCTTTAAAAAATGGTGGAGAAGCTTGTGGAATTGCTTCTGAAGAAGTCGATGAGTATCTGTCATTTGATAGTGTCCGTTCAAAAAACGGCAAATACATTGTAGCGTTTGACCCGTTGGACGGTTCTTCCAATATTGATGTCAACGTTTCGATTGGTACAATTTTTAGCATCTACAGAAGAGTGTCTGAAGTTGGTACTTTAGCTACTGAAGCTGATTACCTGCAAAAAGGAAAACATCAAGTAGCTGCTGGGTATGTTATTTATGGTTCATCTACAATGTTGGTTTACACCACTGGAAAAGGAGTAAATGGATTTACTTTAGATCCGTCAATTGGTGAGTATTGTTTGTCTCATCCAAATTTGAAAATTCCAAAAGATGGAAAGATTTACTCTATGAATGAAGGTAATTTAGCGTATTGTTCTAATGCAATTAATAATTACATCAGCTATTGTAAAGAGGTGGACAACAACACAAATAGACCATATTCGGCAAGATACATTGGCTCAATGGTTGCTGATTTTCATAGAAACATGATTAAAGGTGGAATCTTTATTTACCCTGAAACCAGCAAAGCTCCTACTGGCAAATTGCGTTTACAGTACGAATGTAACCCCATGTCTTTTATAATGGAGCAAGCCGGTGGGATTGCTACTACAGGTAGCCAACGGATAATGGAAGTTGATCCTACAGAATTACACCAAAGAGTACCAACCATCATGGGATCAGAAAATATGGTTAACAAATTATTAAATTTCTACAAATAAAATTAACTGAATGAGAATTCTAAAAGTTTCACTTTTAAGTTTTCTGACTTTTATTTTCTTCCCATTTTTATCCTCAAGTCAGGAAGTATTACCAGACAGCTTATTAAGGTTAACCGAATCAAATAAGCTAAATGAGAATGCCGAAGGATGGCAAAAAGCCATTGAGTTTTATTTTCTTCAAGATGATTCTGCTAAATATGCCGAAGCATTTATGCAGTTCAATGAACTTAACTTAACTAATTTAGAAGAGTCTCAAAAAAGAATTATTTACAGAGCTCATTCAGAATTCTTAAAAAATAGCTTTCAATACAACATTGCAAAACCGTTTTTATTGAGTGCAATTCATAACGCAAGAGAGCAAAATGAATTCGAGAGCAAGGCCATATTTCATCAACTTTTGGCTCCTCATTACTTTTATAGTTTTCAATACGATAGCAGCAATCTCCATCTCGACAATGCAATTACTCTATATTCTAAATTAAAGATTACAAAGGAAATTGGAAACCTCACTATTAAAAAATCGGGGATCAGTTACGCCACAGGGGATTATGAAGTAGCTATAGAATATGCGTATGAGGCAATCGAAATATTTAAGAAAACAGGCAATAAAGAGAAACTTGCAGTAGCTTACCTTCAACTGGGTAATATTTTATATTTTTTAGATGATTTTAATCAGGCACTGCGGTATTACGAACTTTCGTTGTCTGCATTTAAAATAAACAAAAATGATGAGGGAAAATATAGAGCTTTATCCAACATTGGTCTGGTTAACTTAATGCTAAAGAACTATCGAAAAAGCATTTCCTTGCAACTAAAAGCTATCCAATTCTTTAATTCTAATAATAAAGAACTTGAAAAAGGAAACGCCTATCTATTTTTAAGTGATGGCTATTGGGGCTTAGAAAGTTATGACAGTGCAAAATACTACAACCTATTGTCCTTAGAATCTAATCACTTAACAAAATATCCCGTAGGACTTGCGCAAGGGTATTTAATGCAATCAAAAATTTTAATCGAGGAAAATAATTTTCAAGGAGCATTAATCGCTGCGAAAAAATCATTCGCAATTTCTGATTCAGTTCAACAATATGAAAGTATTAAAGATGCTTCGGAGCAATTAGTAATTATTTATGATGCATTAAAACAGATTGATAGTAGTTATCGTTATTTGAAAATTCACATCAGTTTGAGGGATAGCTTGGATTTAGACCCTAAAGTACTGAAAGAGTATGCTGTTAAACACCAAATCCAAGTAGAAGAAGCACATTTCGAATTACTTTTAGCAAAAGAAAAGGCTCAAATTCAAGAAGAACTGAACGCCAAAAAGCAAACACAATTGATGATTGCAATTATTATTGCTACCTGTTCAATATTGTTGTTGGTTTTAGCAATTATCATCTTGTACAAAAATAAAATTTTATCAAAACAACTGACTGAGAAACAGAATGAAATAAAATCTCAATTAGAAATTAAAGACTCGTTATTGAACGAAATACACCACAGAGTAAAAAACAATCTACAAGTAATTTCTAGCATGTTGAGCCTTCAAACTCAATACATATCGGATGATAGAGTTCAAAAAGTAATTGATGATTGTAAAAGCAGAATTACATCGATGTCACTGATTCATGAAAGCTTATACAAGAAAACTGATGGCATTGAAGCCCCATTTAGTGAATATATTAAAACACTTCTTCCTCAATTAATTCAAACGTATAAAATTGATCAAGTAAAAATTAAAACAAAGATGGTCTTAGAAGAAATTCATCTTGACTTGGATGAATCTATACCATGTGGATTACTGATTAACGAAATTGTATCAAATGCCTTAAAACATGCCTTTACGAAAGGCGAAAACGGCCAAATTGATATAAAATTATCTAAAAAAGAAGGGTTTATTCGTTTGCAAATTTCTGATAACGGAGTTGGATTTAAGGATGAGACCGATATCAAGAATCAAGAGTCTTTCGGTTTTTTGTTAATTGAAACTTTGGTAAAACAACTAGAAGCCGATATGGAATGTGTGAATGAGAACGGTATAAAGTACGACATCAAATGGAGGCCTATCTCGTAATATTAAAGTATGAAATGGGATAAAAGTGTTTTTTACTGGTTGGCAATTGCGGTAATAGCCTGCGTCATTTATCTTCCTGGCATAAATAATTCATTTACTTTTCTCGACGACCACGTTCAGGTGGTAGAGAATCCGTTTATAAAATCTCTTGATTTCCAATCTCTAAAAGGAATGTTTTCCAACTTTTTTGTTGGAATGTATCAACCCGTAACCACACTCATTTACGCAGTCACATTATCGACATTTGGCTTAAACCCAGAAGCTTTTCACCTGTTGTCCTTGTTGGTCCATGTAACCAACTGCCTTATCGTTTTTAAAATCCTACAGCATTTTTTCACAACGAAAAAATTGAGTTTAATTTTGACACTGCTCTTCTTGGTTCATCCTATGCAAGTCGAAAGCGTAGCTTGGGTTTCAGCTTTTAGCAACCTATTGTTCAGCTTTTTCTTTCTTACTGCCTTTTGGACTTATATCAAGTATAAAAAAGAAAATAATACGAAGTATTTAGCCTTGTGCTTTAGTCTATTTCTTTTATCATGCCTTTCAAAATCGGCAGCAGTCGTATTCCCAATAATTCTCTTGGCTTATGACTATTACTTGTCTAATAAATTTGACATCAAATTTGTGCTTCAAAAAATTCCATTTTTAGCTATCTCTATTCTATTTGGATTAATAACCATTTTAGGAAGAGAGACGGCTGGCCATTTGTCAGACTTAAACGAAACTTTTAGTGCGTTTGATAGAGTATTTCTAGTAAGTCACTCCTTCTTATTTTACCCTATTAAATTATTAATCCCTTTTCGGCTTTCTGCTTTTTATCCTTATCCCATTTTAACCAATGGCTCACTTCCTATTCTATACTATATAAGTCCTATTGTAATCATTGGATTGTTAACGACATTCTTTTTATTTTTGAGAAAAAAGAGGTTAATAGTATTTGGTGTAGCTTGGTTTGTTATTACAATTGCACTAGTTCTACAATTTGTGCCTTTTGGCAACCAAATCACTACTGACAGATACATTTATTTGCCCTTATTTGGGCTACTTGTTATTATTGGGTTTTTCCTACAAAAGCTGAAGAATCCAAAGTTCATTTTATTGTTTATTATCCCTTTGTTTTTGCTAAGCATGCTTTCTTTTCAAAGAGTCCACATATGGGAAAATGATGAAACCCTTTGGCAATCGGTTTTAGAAACTCACCCTACTGTTTCACAAGCATACAATAACCTTGGCTCTTATGCTTTAAAACAGAATGAGAACAATAAGGCATTTGACTATTTCCATCACGCTATTGAGATTCAACCCAACTATGCTGACGCTTACTCTAACAGAGGTAATCTTTTTGCACAAGCTGGAAATTCAGAAGCAGCAATGAAAGACTTTAATAAAGCCATTCAGTTAAAACCGCACGCTGATGCTTATTTTAACAGAGCAAATGAATATTCCAAATTGAATCAATTGAATGAAGCAATTTTAGATTATTCAGCAAGTATTAAATTACAACCAAGAGCGGATTCATACACAAATAGGGCCTTCTCCTATTTAAAATTGAGGAAAATTGAGTTAGCTAGGAAAGATGTAAAGATTGCTCAAGAGCTAAATTCAAGTTATGGAAGAGCATACTTCCTAGAAGGGATTTTAGAGCAACAAGAAGATAATAAAGCTGCTGCGTGCGCTGCCTTTTTAAAAGCGGCTAAACTGGGAGAAATAAATGCAAAAGATGCCTATTCCAAAACATGCCGTTAAGACAATACTGCTCGAACCATCCTATCTCGTCCATAAATATCTTCTTTCAACTCAACTTGCTCAAAACCCCCGTCTTCAAGTAATAAAATACACTCCTTTCCTAAATCTTCGTGAATTTCCCAATAAAGGATACCTTTTGGTTTTATCATTTTTGGCGCAATTGCTATCATACGCTTATAAAACAACAAAGCATCGTCACTCTCCGGAGCCAAAGCAATAACTGGCTCGTATTCTATTACATTTTTATCCAATGCTTCTAGCTCTTCTCGTTTAACGTAAGGCGGGTTACTTACTACTATATCGTATAGCTCTTTTGGAACTTGAGTCAAAATATCATGCACTTCAAAATCAACATTTGCATTCAACAATTGAGCATTTTTAATGGCTGTTTTAGTTGCGTTTTCACAAACTTCAGTAGCAACTACTTTTTCAAAAGACCCTTCTAAATCGAGTGTAATAGGAATGCAGCCACTTCCAGTCCCAATGTCTAAAATGGTTTTCCCTTTTGTTTCTTCACGCTCCAAAATCCATTGAACTAACTCTTCTGTTTCGGACCTAGGCACTAGGACACTTTCGTCGACATAAAACTCCCTACCATAAAAAACATTTTGATTGATGATATAATCAATTGGTTTGTGTTTTTTTAATTCCACTAGCGCACGATTCAATTTCTTTAGCACTTCGGTCTCAATTATTTCTTTGGCATTTAAAACGACTTGAGTTCGGCTGTAATTCAAATAGAAGTCATATAATATTGAAAGGTGATTATTCAGTTCATTTTCATTGAATTGATCTTTAAATTCTTTTCTAAAATGTGCTGAAAAGTCTAATAACGTCATTGGCTTACCGAACTATATATGAGTTGTCGAAGTTAGTATTTTATCTACTTTTGAAGCTGTGACCCAACCTGATGAAATATACATGCAAAGAGCGCTTCAGCTTGCAGCTTTAGGAAAATTTTCTGCTGCTCCAAATCCGATGGTTGGGGCAGTAATAGTTCACGAAAGTGAAATTATTGGAGAAGGTTATCACAGAAAATATGGCGAAGCACATGCTGCTGTCTCTTATACACATCTCCGAGCCCACGAGACAGGCAGAAATCTC